>CANHCY010000094.1 GCA_947459295.1 Chitinophagaceae bacterium | reverse complement strand
TACTTTCTGTAATGGTCAAATAATAATCACTACCTCTTGTTTCTCTTACATCAAAGAAATAAGTTCTTCTTTTTCCAGCTTTAATTCTTTTGCTGTAAACACTTTCCATTTTCCTATCGTTGTTCTCGTACGCCACAGTTGTAAGTTTTAAATTTTTAGATAAATGATCTCTAAACAAATATAAGATTGTTTGGGAATAAGCAAAATTTTAGAAAAAACTATGAATAACATGTGAAAAACGCAGACCAATAGGGCTTAATCGTCGTTTTCGGTACGCTGCAAACGGTAGAGTTCGGCGTAATATCCCTGGGCTTCCAAAAGCGTCTCATGGGAACCCATTTCGAGGATTCGCCCCTCTTCTAGCACTATAATTTTATCAAAATGGAGTACCGAAAAGATACGGTGGGTAATCACAATGGCGGTTTTTTGCTCTAAAAAACCCGCCAAATTGTTTAATATTTTATGTTCGGTTTTGGCATCTACGGCGCTCAAACAATCGTCGAGAATAAGCAGTTCTGGGGCTTTTAAAAGTGCCCTAGCAATAGAAATACGCTGCTTTTGCCCACCACTTAAGGTCACCCCTCTTTCTCCAATAAGCGTATCGTATCCTTTTTCAAAACCCTCAATTTCTTTGTCAACGGCTGCCAAAGACGCAGCATTTTTTATGGCGTCTATTCCAACTGGTTCTTTACTTCCAAACGAAATATTATCAGCAACGGTATCACTAAATAAAAAAACATCTTGTTGCACAAAACTTATGTGATGACGAAGTGCCTGCAAATTAAACTCCGGTAGCGGTATGCCACCCATAGTAATTTGCCCACCGGTGGGGTCATAAAAACGAAGTAGCAACTGGGCAAGTGTAGATTTTCCTGAACCCGTTTTACCAAGCACTAAAACCTTTTCACCTTTTTTAATGGTCAGCGAAAAATCAGATAAAGCTATAATGCCTGTATGGTTATAAACAAAATTTACTTTGTCGAAAACAATATCAGCACTGGTTATAGGTTGCGCCGCATTTATTGGAGAAGACACGGCTTCTTTAATATCTAAAAATTCGTTGAGTCTTTTTTGAGACGCCGCTGCGCGCTGAATCATGCTAGCCGTCCAACCAATAGCACTTACTGGAAAGGTGAGCATATTAATATAAATCACAAACTCTACAATCACCCCTACCCGGCTTGGATCCTGCAAAGCTTGCAGTCCGCCTAAAAAAATAGTAACAATGGTACTGAGTCCAATAAGCAGTGCCATCGATGGAAAATAAATGGATTCTACCTTGGCTAAATCGATGGCATTTTTTTTATACTCTTCACTATTTTTTTCAAAAAAAGATAGCATCGCTTTTTCCTGCACAAAAGATTTAATCACCCGAATGCCTGCATAGGTTTCTTGTGCATTGGTTGTTAAATTTGACAACAAACCCTGAATTTTTTCACTCTTTTTATTGATGATACTATTTACAAAATAAATGGTGATGGCAAGTATGGGAAGCGGCGCTAACACATACAGGGTAAGGGTTACATCTTTTTTAAGCATGTAATAAAGTGCAAGCCCAATAAGTGTTACCAGGTTTATCAAATACATGATGGCCGGTCCTGTATACATACGAACCCTACTTACATCTTCTGTAATACGGCTCATTAAATCGCCGGTGTTATGCGTTTTATAAAATCCTGCATCAAGTGCTTGATACTTTGCGTACACTTCGTTTTTTTGATCGTACTCGATATGCCTACTCATTACAATAATGGTTTGGCGCATAAAAAATAACATCACACCTCTAAGTACAGCTAAAATCAAAATGGTGACACTACAAATGGCCACCAGTTTCGCAAAACTTATTTGCCTGGTATCCAACCAATCAATTAAAATATTAACGAGGTAACTATGGGTTTGAACATGTGGTAATTTTGTAGCGCCGGGTAAATGCTGCTGCACCTGACTTACCACATAACCTGTAATTTGAGGGGCGATAACGGCAAAAAAATTAGAGAGCACCACAAAAAAAGTACCCAGCAAAAACCGCTCTTTATACTTCCATAAATATTTATTGACTGCTGCTAATTCTTTCACAAACCTCGGGTTGATATATTTGCAAATGTATGATGGAGAACTTGATTCAATCAATTACTTTTGCACCATGCTTACCAAACCCGAAAAAGACTTTCTGGACTATTGGGCAAAAAACAGAATTGCCGAAAAAACAAGCAAGCGTCCATTTTTAATTGGACTTTCTGCAGGACTTGTATTTGGCCTTGTGGTGCTCTTTGTTTTATATTCTGGCTGGTACACGAGGGCAAATATGCAGGCCAATAGTAAATTAAATGGGTTCGTATTTTTTGCAGGCATTTTAATCGTTTCTTTTTTTATGGCCTACCTCTACCGAAGTTTTAGTTGGGAAAATAGAGAACAGCAATTTAAAGAGCTGATGGCCAAACAAAAGCGCCAAAACCCCCAATCATAATCCCTCCCAAGAATTTTAAGGTCCGTGGCCTTAATCTCATTAAATTTGCAGTAACTATATAATCTGTACTTATGAAAAGAAATGTTTGGATGGCTTTTATATTAGCCCCGTTTTTGTTTGCTGGTTGCGGAAAAACTGATACTGAATGTGTACCTGCTACCGTAGCCTCTGAAAAAGCTGCCATGGTTGCCTATTGTACCGCCAATAACATCACTTATACTGAGCATGCTAGTGGTATCTTATATGAAGTAATGTCTCCAGGTTTAGGCACACAACCTACCCTAACAAATACGGTTTCTACTGTTTATACCGGTAAATTGTTAAATAACACGCAATTTGATGCAAGTGCTAACCCAGTTAGCTTTCTATTAAATGGTGTAATTAAAGGTTGGCAAATTGGCATTCCCCTAATTAGAAAAGGTGGCCGTATTAAACTTGTCATCCCTTCGTCTTTAGCATACGGATGCAATGGTTCTGGCTCAATTCCACCCAATAGCCCCCTTTATTTTGAGGTGACCCTCACAGATGTGAGATAAATAATTGATTTTTAATTAGTTAGACTAAAAGAGCGGTGTTTAGGCCTATATTATGTGCATTCCCCTATCTTTGCCGCTCTAAAAAAATATGTAAACCCTTACCCATATGCAACTGAAAGGTTTAGTTCGATTTTTTGCGATAGCGCTGATTTTGATTTGTTTGTACCAGCTATCATTTACTTGGT
>CANHCY010000093.1 GCA_947459295.1 Chitinophagaceae bacterium | reverse complement strand
CGGAATAAGGAAGCGACCCTTTGCGTCGACCGTTGCTTCATATTCTCCGTGAAATCCGTTCATTGGTTAATAACTTTGGTTTATGATTACCACTTGTTGACACAAAATAACACTTTTTCCCACTTTCAACCCAAAAGCAAAAACGCACAATTAATCCACAGAATTATACAGGGGCAAAGGGTTTGCTATGATTGATTTGTAGGGATTTAGGGTGTGTTTTTAGTTAAAATTGATGTTAATAACTGTGGATAACCCCCATTTTGTGTGGATAGTAGCTTAAAATGATGCAAATTTGCACCCAAATACGGCTAAATGCACCCAAAAGACCTCTCTATATTAGATTTTAACTACGATTTGCCAGCCAGTAAAATTGCCAGTTACCCGCTCGAACAGCGTGATGCGAGTAAGCTTTTAGTGTATGGGGCGCATGCGAATGACACGGGTGCGGATGCGAATGACACGGGCGCGGTGCAAATCTCAGAAACTACCTATTCTAGACTGGACGAAGTATTACCAAGTAACACATTACTGATACATAACGACACCAAAGTAGTTGCAGCACGTTTATTTTTTGAAAAAGAAAACGGATCAACGATTGAAATTTTTTGTTTAGAACCTGCAAGCATTTACAAAGACATCACATCTGCAATGCTTGCGAAAAAACAAGTGCTGTGGGGCTGTTTAATTGGTGGTGCAAAAAAATGGAAAGAAGGATCACTACATATAAAATACGGCAACAATCATACACTCACTGCAACAAAACATACCACACTTGCTGATAGTTATTTAATACAATTTGAATGGGATAACGACGCGCAAAGTTTTGCTGAAGTATTAGAAGCAGCTGGAAACATTCCACTACCTCCTTATTTTAATCGAGCAGTAGAAGCCAATGATAAAGAGCGTTACCAAACTGTATACGCAGCCGCAGAAGGCTCTGTAGCAGCACCTACCGCTGGTTTACATTTTACACCAGCACTGTTTACTAAACTCGCTGCAAAAAATATTTCCAAAGAATTTGTAACACTACATGTTGGCGCTGGTACATTTAAACCCGTTAAAGCGGCGCGCATGGAAGAACATGAAATGCATGCCGAATTTATTGATGTGCAAAAAAGTTTTATAGAATTACTGCGTAATCATTTTATCCAACGCGATCAAAATGCGCGTCAACATTCTAGCGCAAAAACAATTATTGCAGTTGGTACCACATCATTGAGAACTTTAGAGAGTTTATATTGGATGGGCGCAAAAATAATTGCAGTAAACAAATCGCAAAACAACGGAAACAACGCTCATAACAACGCAAACCCTTCTATCGAAAATATTAGTGTGGTACAGTGGGATCCTTACGAGTTAATGCCGCAAAACGAGCTCCCATCAACCGCAGAAGCCCTTGCTGCGCTAAATAACTGGATGGAACAAAATAGTTTAAGCCGCCTGATTACCAAAACGCAAATTATTATTGCACCAGGGTACTACTTTAAAATAATTGATGGTCTGATCACTAATTTTCATCAGCCACAATCTACGCTACTATTACTGGTAGCTGCAATTACCAATGGTAACTGGAAACCCATGTACCATTACGCCCTCGAAAATGAATTTAGATTTTTAAGTTATGGTGATGGTTGCCTTATTTGGCTAGATCCATCTGTACGGTAAACTCACTACCCTCTCCTAATTTACTAGCAACGCTTATGCTGCCTTTGTGTGCATCAATAACGGTTTTGACATAACTCATACCTAAACCAAAGCCTTTTACATTGTGCAAATTACCCGTGTGTGCTCTATAAAACTTTTCAAAAATACGTTTTACGGTTTCATCGGTCATACCAATACCGTTATCTGCAAGCGAAACAAAAATAGAACTCCCTTTTACATACGTTGTAATGGTAATAATAGGTGCTGCTGCCGCGTATTTAATGGCGTTATCGATGAGGTTTGAAATCAAATTTGAAAAATGAATTTCATCTGCTTCAATAACATCGCTATCTGCATTTAAATGTAAAATAACCTGGCCATTTTTATCTTTAAGTTGTAGTTGATGATTGTCCATGGCGCCCTTAATAATATCATGCAAATGAAGTGGAACGAGGTGTAATTCAAGTTCTTCTTTATCCATGTGCGCCGCTTGTAGTATGGTTTCTACATGCTTATTCATCCTAATATTTTCATCCTTGATAATGCCACTAAAATAGGCCATCTTTTCGGGGTTGGCTTGTACCTTTTTATTCCGTAACGCATCTACTGCAAGTGAAATAGTAGCAATGGGCGTTTTAAATTCGTGGGTCATGTTATTGATAAAATCACTTTTAATTTCAGATAGTTTTTTCTGAACAAGAAGTGAACGTATCGTAACAAAAAACGCCGCTAAAATCACAATCATAAATGTGATGGCGCCTAGTAATACCCATTTTAAAGAAGCCCATACTTGACTCCGGTAATCAGGAATAATAACAATCAATTTTTCAAAAGCGCTGAAGCCTTCAAAATCGGAACCCGATTCTGGAATGATTGCGATGTAAGCAATTTTATTATTAATGGTGTCCCAGTATTCGGTTCTAAAATTAGAAGATACCATTTCGTATTCATCTCGGGTACTTGTAATGGCAAATTCAAAATTCAATTTTTTAAGGCCAGCAACTTTAAATGCTTCACTTATTTTATCACTAATTTGCGCTTTGGTAAAATAATCATCGACACTTACTGGCTTAATAAAATGAAGGTGTAATTCTGCACCAAAACCAAGGCCTCCTTTTTTAGGAAGGGTTACGGGCTGACCTGCATACACGCGCGCTTTAATATCATTGACTACACTGATGCCGGCTTCGTTTACTTTGTCTACGAGCTGCACTTCGGTAATCTCCAATAGGTTGCTCAGCCAAGAAGCCTGCAACAAAAAGAGACCTCCAATAGAAAGCCCAATTAAAACAATGATGATACGAAAACTGCGTTTCATGAGGATACAAATATAGGGGCAAAAAAAATAAAGCACCCCAGTTGTGGAGTGCTTTACCATACATTTATGTTAAACAAAAACTATTTAAACCGCCGAAGCGCCTTCTACAAGTACTGTTACTTTGTTGTTGGCTACTTCTACAAATCCACTTTTGATGGTGTAGTTTTCGGTAGCTGATTTATCTTTTAATACTTTAACATTTCCTGAACCAAGCGCACTTACAAGAGGCGCGTGTTTATCAAGTATTTCAAATAAACCAGAAACACCAGGTAATTGAACACCATACACTTCGCCGCTATATAATTTTTTCTCGGGTGTTAATATTTCTAATTGCATATCCTTTTTTTAAAGATGCTTACGCGT
>CANHCY010000092.1 GCA_947459295.1 Chitinophagaceae bacterium | reverse complement strand
CTGCTGGTGAGGCTGTAATGGCGCACCGCTTTAATGAGTACAAGCCTTGGAAAGGACCTATTCCTGGTCGTAACAATGGTGTGCTTATTGCTAAGTTTGGTGGAACAACAACTGCTTATTCTATCGATAAATTACAAGATAGAGGACGTTTCTTTATCGAACCAGGTGAAGAAGTATACATTGGTCAGGTATTAGCTGAACACATTAAGCCAGGTGATTTAAATATCAACGCTGTGGAAATGAAAAAGCTTACCAACCACCGCGCAAGTGGATCTGATGATAGCGTTCGTATTACACCAAAAACCCAGTTCACCCTAGAAGAGTGTATGGAGTACATTCAACAAGATGAGTGTATCGAAGTAACACCTAAATCTGTAAGAATGCGTAAAACGCATTTAGATGAGAATGATCGTAAAAACGCATCAAGATCTAACGGGTAAAACTAAATAGTATTATACTAAAAAGGCCTCCGCAAGCGGAGGCCTTTTTTTATGTAAAAAATTTCGCGCAACAATCTACGCGCATCATTTGTAATCCAATAAATTAAAGCAATTATTTATTAAGCGTATCCCACAATAAATCTTTCAGCGCACTTAATCCAGTATTGGTCACAGAAGATATAAATACGTGCGGTACATTTTTTGGAAGTTCTTTTGCAATCGCTTCTTTTAATTCATCGTCTAGCATATCCGATTTAGAAATGGCAATGATAAAATCTTTTTGAAGCATATCGGGGTTGTACTGCTCTAATTCGTTACGCAAAATGTCAAATTCTTTTTTATGGTCGTCGCTATCAGCGGGGATCATAAAAAGTAAAATGGCGTTACGTTCAATATGCCTTAAAAACCGGTGCCCTAGGCCTTTTCCTTCGGCGGCACCTTCAATAATACCAGGTAAATCCGCAATACAAAAAGAGCGTGAATCTCTATATTCTACCATGCCAAGTTGTGGCGTTAACGTGGTAAATGCGTAATTGGCAATTTTAGGTGTTGCTGCTGTTATAGAAGATAGTAAAGTTGATTTTCCGGCGTTTGGAAACCCAACAAGACCCACATCAGCGAGCACTTTTAATTCTAAATATTTATAACCTTCCGTGCCTTCTTCTCCAGGTTGTGCATGGTCTGGTACTTGGTTGGTAGGGGTTGCAAAATTACTATTACCCAGTCCACCTCTTCCGCCTTTTAACCAAATAATTTCCTGGCCGTCGTATAAAATTTCAGCTTCTACATTGCCTGTTTCTTCATCTTTTGCTAGTGTGCCTAATGGAACTTCTAGTATGATATCTTTTCCATCATGCCCCGTGCAATTATTTTTACTTCCGCCTTCACCGTTTTCTGCTAATACGTTTTTAAAATAACGCATATGCAGTAGGGTCCAAAGCTGTGCGTTTCCTTTTAAAATGATATGGCCACCTCTTCCGCCATCACCACCATCGGGTCCACCTTTTGCAGTAAGTTTATTGCGCATAAGGTGTCTAGCACCAGCGCCACCGTGGCCGCTGCGGCAAAAAATTCGGATGTAGTCAATAAAATTATTTCTTTCAGACACTATTTTCGTGCAACACGTATTTTGTTAGAGTGCAAAGGTACAAGGTTATACGGTTAACCCACCTACTAAAATGGTTACCATATTTTCTTCTAGTGCAGCTGCGGTAATTTTTTGTTTAGAACGGTGCCAGCTTTCAATACCACTGATAGCGTGTAATAAAATCAGTACCGCTGTTGCAGCATCAATAGGTTTGATTTCTTTGTTTTTAATACCAGCTTCAATAATGGCAGCAAGGCGTTTGCGATAAATGCGGCGCTGGTTTTGAAAATTAGATAGGTAAGGATCATTCAAATGTTTCCATTCTCTATCGCTTACATACACTTCTTCATAATTATTAACCATTTCAACAATATGGAAGCGAAGTATTTTTTCAATTTTTTGAATGGCAGGAATTTGTTCCGATTCTATTTCGTCGAGCTTTTGTAAAAAACGGTTGGCGACACTAAAACATAGTTCGTGTAGGAGTTCTGTTTTAGACTTAATATGATTGTATAAGCTGGCTGCTTCTACACCCACCGATTCGGCTAGGTCACGCATGCTTGCTGCTTTAAAGCCTTTTTCTCTAAATAAAATAGCTGCTTTACTAACGATTACGTCTTTGCGGGTCGTATTTTTTTCAGTTTTAATTCTTGCCATAGGGGAGTATTTGCACTAACATACGTTAGCGGTTTATGCTAAGTTATTTGTTTTTTTTGTTAGTTTTTACAATTTAGCCTCAAAATATTGTGTTTTGCCCCCTTTTGCACCTAAATAGCCTATTTTCGCACCCGTAATAAATCAAATTATATGTCTTTAGTAGTAGTAGGATCGATGGCTTTTGATGCAATCGAAACACCTTTTGGAAAAAGTGATAGAATTATTGGTGGCGCAGGTACTTATATTGCCTGGTGTGCTTCCAATTTTACGCCTGTAAAGCAAATCTCTGTAGTGGGAGGTGATTTTCCTGATTCGGAATTAGCGGCGCTTACAGCTCGTGGTGTAGATTTAGAAGGTGTTCAAATCAAAAAAGACGAAAAAACATTTTTCTGGAGTGGTCGTTACCACATGGATATGAATTCACGTGATACGTTGGAAACACAATTAAATGTGTTGGAAAACTTTGTGCCTGTTGTGCCGGATAGCTATCAAGACTGCGAATTTTTGATGCTTGGTAATTTAGTGCCTAGTGTACAAAGCAGCGTGATTAAGCAATTAAAAAACCGTCCAAAACTAATTGTCATGGATACCATGAACTTTTGGATGGAAATTATGATGGATGATTTATTACACACCATTAGCCTTGTTGATGTATTAATGGTGAATGATAGTGAAGCGCGTCAATTAACTGGCGAGTATAGCCTTGTAAAAGCAGCTAAAAAAATTATGGGCATGGGTCCTAAATATTTAGTGATTAAAAAAGGGGAGCACGGTGCACTTTTATTCCATGAAGACCAAGTGTTTTTTGCACCTGCACTTCCATTAGAAGAGGTTTTTGATCCAACAGGCGCTGGTGATACTTTTGCGGGTGGCTTTATTGGTCATATTGTACGCACCAAAGACATTTCTTTTGAAAACATGAAAACCGCAATTATAGTCGGTTCTGCGATGGCTTCTTATTGCGTAGAAAAATTTGGTACCGAGCGTTTGAGAGAAATTAGTAAAGTAGACATTAGCGACCGTATCTCTGAATTTGTAGACCTGGTAAACTTTGATATCAAGCTCGTCGTTTAATAGCACTTAAAATATTTTGGCGTTGTATTCAAATGCCCCTAATTTTACATCCGAACATGAGAACATCGAAACATACAAAACGTATTAAGAAACCACTCTAACCAGGGAGGTGCTTCGTT
>CANHCY010000091.1 GCA_947459295.1 Chitinophagaceae bacterium | reverse complement strand
CTGAGTGTTACAAAAGCATCTATTTGACCAACAAAATATTTGGTAAACAGGGTATCTAAAGGGCGTTTTTCGTGAGGAACCACATTGTCTGCAATACAAACCACTTTCGAGGTTTTGTTTTTTCGGATAATTGAAGCAATAGTGCCTAAGCAAGGCCCCATAAATGGAATCCAATATCTTACCACCACTAAATCAGGAACCATTCTTTTTATTTCATTACCAATGCGAACCCAGTTAAATGGATTTATAGAATTCACAACAGCCTTAATAGTTAAATGTAGTGGTTTAGGCTCTGTTGCATATTGGCTTTTACCTGGGAACAAAAAAGAGGGATATTGTAGTGAGAAGGTATAGATGATTACTTCATGACCTTCATCGATAAATTGTTTGGCTAGACGCTCATTAAAAGTAGCAATACCTCCGCCTCTTAATGGCCAAGCAGAACCGATGATGACTACTTTTTTTTTCATAACAATTAATTATGAACTATTGATCTAAGCCAATCTTTGAGGAGATCAAATACACATTTCTTTCCGTTGCATTACGTGCCACTAATTCGGCAACAAAGCCTGTTAAAAAGAGTTGCATACCAATAACCATAGTAGTAAGGGCAATATAAAAAGCTGGACGATTGGTTAAAGAAAAATCTTGACTTGCAAATTTTGCAAGAACCAAGTAAATACTAGCGCCAAATCCAATTAAAAAAAACAACGTACCTAATAAACCAAAAAACTGCATGGGGCGTTTACTAAACTTACCTAAAAATAGGATAGTCGCTAAATCTAAAAATCCATTTACAAACCGCTGCCAACCAAATTTAGTAACACCATATTTTCTAGCACGATGCTCTACCACTTTTTCTCCAATTTTTTTATAACCGCTGCCTTTTGCCAAAATAGGTATATATCGGTGCATTTCACCGTATACTTCTATGCTCTTAACCACTTTATTCTTATAGGCTTTTAAACCACAATTAAAGTCGTTGAGTTGAATGCCAGAACTTTTACGTGCTACTGCATTAAATAACTTTGAAGGGATATTTTTAGTAAGTGTATTGTCAAATCTTTTTTTCTTCCATCCACTTACAAGGTCAAATCCACCATTTACAATCATATCACGTAGGGCAGGAATTTCATCTGGAGAATCTTGCATATCGGCATCCATGGTAATAACCACTTCTCCTTGTGCGGCTTTAAAGCCTTCATTTAAAGCAGCTGATTTTCCGTAATTGCGTTGGAATTGAATTCCTTTAAATGCATGATTTGCTGCACTAATTTGTGTTATAACTTCCCAACTATTATCTGTACTACCATCATCGATGAGTATTACCTCATACGACAAATTTTCTTGATCCATTACACGCGTAATCCAACTACACAATTCAGGTAAGGATTCATCTTCATTAAAAAGGGGTATAACTACAGATACTTGCATGTGATTATATTTGATCAGGTATTTCTTCGTTTTTCTTTATAATTACTGATAAAATGAGTGCTTTAACAAAATTAAAAACGATTGCTAAACCTAGTCCTAAAAACACTTGCTTAAAGGAAGTAGCTTTTGGCTCAGCTTGCATTCTTTTTACGGTATCTTCAATTTGCGCCTCTGTTGCTCCAAATTTTTCCATCATTTGGATGGTTTTAGCGATCGTAATTTCTATCACTTTAGCGGTCATGTCTGGATCCACAATTGCATACAATACATAGGTGCCCAATGCTTCAATAAATGCAAAAACAACATAGGCAACAAAAGTAAATTGAAGCGCTTCTTGAAAAGAATAAAGACCACCATTATCTTTTCGTAGTTTAAAACCTACTACCAGCAAAATAATAAACAGGTAGGGAATAAAAGTGGTGACACCAGTAACCGACACAAAATTTTCTACAGACCCTACAGCCCATAAACCAAATGAAAGCACTAAAAAAATTAGACCACCAATGATGCCATATGTTACACCTTGTTTAATATTATTATTTTCCATATACAGTTGTAAAGAATTATTTGAGTTAAATACTATTGCGTGAATTGTTTGTTGTGAACAGTTGCAATAACTACACCATTAAGCGACATGTCCATGAAAGCGGAGTTACTAGACTTACTCTTATTATTATTAGATGTAAGGGTAGTAGTACCTTTTCTATTAAATACAGTTAATTCTGCAGTTTGGCCTACTTCGATACTAACCACTGGCAGACCAAATATTTGTCGAGCATTCCCACTTAATAAATTTGAAATTTGTTCTGGTTTTAAATTTGGAACTGTTTGCTCGATTGTTGCATAGGTTGTTTGTAGTCCTATATTTCCAAACTCGGCATATTCAAACTCGCACACTTTATGATCCCAGTCTTGAGGGGCGTGGTGCGAAGCAATGCAATCAATGGTGCCATCTACCACAGCGGCTCTAAGGGCATCTCGGTCTGCTTTTGTTCTTACCGGTGGAATCACTTTTAAATTGGTATTGTAGGTAGTCATGTCTTCATCGCAATAAAAAAGATGCGTTGGCGTAACACTGCAACTAATAGCTAGGCCTTCTTTTTTGGCAGCCCTAATAAGTTCGATGGTTGTAGCAGATGAAACGCCCGTAATATGAAGTTTAGAATTTGTATATCTTAATAAATCAATGTCTCTTTTTACCATTAATTCTTCGGCCACAGCTGGTAAACCAGGAAGTCCCATTTGAGTAGAAATAATGCCTTCGTGCATCAGTCCATTAGCCGCGATAGATTTATCGATTGGTATTTGAATTAATATTCCATCAAAAGCTTTTACATATTGAAGCGCTTTTAAAAATACACCTGGAGATTGGACAGGATGCATGCCATCCGAAAATGCTACTGCGTTTGAAGCACGCATATCATACATTTCAGCGAGTGATTGACCTTCCATTTTTTTAGTAATAGCGCCAATTGGATGGAGTGTTACATGCGCATGGTTGCCTGCTGCATGTATATAAGCGACCTGTGCTTTGTTATCTGTTACTGGTTTTGTGTCACCCATTACAAGCACCCTGGTATAACCACCAGCTGCTGCTGCTGCCATACCGGATTGCAAAGTTTCTTTGAATTCGAAGCCAGGGTCACAAAAATTTGAAAAAACGTCTACCCAACCACCTGACACATATGCACCATTACACTCAATGGTTTGATCTGCTTTTTTTGAACTATTTGATTCGATTGAAATGATGATACCGTTCTCAATAAAAATATCCGTTGTTAAACCATTGTGTTTTGATTGAGGATCGGCAATTGTGACTTGCTTGAGGAGGATCGTCATGGGCTGATTGGAAATTTAGTGCAATATAACCTGAATTTTTGTCTTTGACCCTATATTTGCAGCGTTTTAAGGGAGTTTTATACTCATTTTCGGGATGTAGCGCAGCCCGGTAGCGCACACGTCTGGGGGGCGTGGGGTCGCAAGTTCAAATCTTGTCATCCCGACCATAAAAAAGGTCACTCTT
>CANHCY010000090.1 GCA_947459295.1 Chitinophagaceae bacterium | reverse complement strand
TTTTGTCTTTGACCCTATATTTGCAGCGTTTTAAGGGAGTTTTATACTCATTTTCGGGATGTAGCGCAGCCCGGTAGCGCACACGTCTGGGGGGCGTGGGGTCGCAAGTTCAAATCTTGTCATCCCGACCATAAAAAAGGTCACTCTTTGTAGAATGACCTTTTTTTATTGCTAATTTAAAAAATTAGAACCTTTCTAGTTTAGAAAAGAAGAAATCTCCTTCAATCACTGCATTTTCATTGCTATCACTTCCATGAACCGCATTTTCACCAATAGAAGCGGCGAAATTCTTACGAATCGTACCTTCTTCAGCTTGAGCTGGGTTGGTTGCTCCAATCAACTTTCTAAAATCTTCTACTGCGTTGTCTTTTTCTAATATTGCTGCTACAATTGGGCCGCTGCTCATGAAATCAACTAATTCACCAAAAAATGGTCTTTCTCTATGGATATCATAGAATAAACCAGCTTGCTCGGTTGTTAATTTAGTCCATTTCATAGCTTTTACGGTAAAGCCAGCCTTGATAATTTGGTCTAAAATAGCACCTGTGTAACCTTTACTGGTTGCATCAGGCTTAATCATTGTAAATGTTCTGTTACTCATAGTTTTAAGTATAATTCGGGTGCAAAATTACAAATAAACTAACCTTTAAAACCATATTTGACGTTAATTTTTGTAAAACCCGCTTAAATTGATTTGACAAAACAGGCTAGATGCTGCATTTTTGCCAGAATATGCAACCCATTGATCAATTTTATCCGCTATTAACCAAGCCAAGCAAGGTTATTATTACCATGCACCAAAAACCGGATGGTGATGCAATGGGTTCGACCCTTGGATTGTATCATTTTTTAAAGGCGCTTGGTCATGATGCGGTTGTTATATCACCCACCAATTGGGCCGATTTTTTAGATTGGATGCCAGGCATTAATACCGTTATTGATTTTGAAAAAAAGAAGGATGCCGCATTAGCACGTATTAATGATGCAGACTATTTATTTTGTCTCGATTTTAATACACTAAGCAGAACCAAAAACATGGAAGCGCCGCTTGCAAATGCAAAGGGTGCTAGAATTTTAATTGACCATCACCAACAACCACAAACCGAAGTGTTTGCTTATGGAGTGAGTGATACCAGTAAAAGTTCAACCTGTGAAATGGTATATGATTTAATTATGGCTTCAGAAAACGGAGCGCATATATCACTCGATGTGGCTACCTGTTTATATACAGGGTTAATGACAGACACGGGATCATTTAGATTTCCAGCTACTACAGCATCAGTGCACCGAATGATTGCTCATTTTAAAGATTTAGGACTTGACCATACTGTCGTACACAGTCATATATTTGATAATTCATTAGAAAATAGACTCAGGTTTATTGGTTATGCTTTACTTAATAGAATGGAAGTCTTGTATGAATGTAATACTGCCATTATGCATATTACAAAGCAAGACTTACAGCGCTTTGACATAAAAACCGGTGATACAGAGGGTTTGGTGAATTATTTGCTTGGCATTAAAGGCATGAAACTTGGCGCCATTGTGATCGATAGAGATGAAGAACGTAAGTGGAGTTTTAGAAGTAAGGGAGCATTTGACGTAAATGCTTTTGCAAGAAAACATTTTGAAGGAGGTGGACACGTGAATGCAGCAGGAGGAAGGAGTGACGAAAATATTGAAACAACTTTACATACTTTTAAAGAGGTCTTAAAAGACTATTATAATCAACTACAATGAAAATGATCAAATCAACACTATCGCTTTTAGCAGCGATTATCATTTTTGCGAGCTGTAATCAGTTCCAAAAATCACCTTCAGGTATGCCTTACAAAATCACTAAAGGCAGCAGTAAAGAACTTTTAAAACATGGACAGTTTGTAAAGTTACATATCGAGTACAAGTTAAAATCTAAAGACACGGTATTGAATACATCATATGGTCATATCCCGATGTATTTTTATTTAGATACAGCAAGACTTGGTAAATACACTTTTACAGAAGTGATTACTAAGTGTGCACCTGGCGATAAAATGGAGTTTTCATTGAGCATCGATTCACTCAAAAAAATGGGTATGATTGAATTCAATGAAGTGTTTAAAACAGGCGATTTTATCAACGGTAAGCTTGAAGTAATTGCATCATTTTCTAAAGAAGATCTAGTAAAAGCAGATTACGAAAAAGAAGTTGAAAAAGAAAAAGGATCAGAAATTGCTGAAGTGAAAAAATATGCTCAAAGCAAAAACATGAAAACAGTTTCTACAAAAAGCGGCGCTTTAGTAGAAGTAACAAATCCGGGTGTTGGTCAAAAAGCAGATTCTGGATATCAAGTATCTGTGATGTACAGAGGTTATTTTGCTGATAAAGACGGTAGAGAATTTGATGCAAATATGGGTAAGGCTGCTCCAGATAACAAACCTATTGATGTAGTTATTGGACAACATGGTGTTATTCCAGGTTGGGAAGAAGGGTTAACTTTCTTTGCAAAAGGTGGTAAGGGACGTATTGTAGTTCCTTCATTTTTAGGTTATGGCCCACAAGGTCGTCCTCCAGTTATTGCACCATTTGCAAACTTATGTTTCGATGTAGAAATCGTTGACGTAAAATTAGCACCGCCACCGCCACCTCCAGCTGCTCCGGGCGCTCCAGGTGCACCAGGTACAGGCGCTCCAGGTCAATAGTCAATAAATTTAATTTTGAGAGCCTCAACCTTTTGGTTGGGGCTTTTTTATTGTAAATAACTACAAAGTGTAATTACTTCCTTTGCTTCTTTTATATCATGTACCCTTAGTATAGAAGCTCCATTTAAAATGGCAGCAGTATGTAACACTGTTGATCCATTGAGCGCTTCTGCGGCTGTAATGTCAAGGGTTTTATAAATCGATGATTTTCGTGAAACGCCTATTAATATTGGCTTTTGGAAGCTTGTCAATGAAGATAGATTTGATATCAATTCAAAATTTTGTTCTGGTGTTTTACTAAATCCAAAACCTGGATCTAATAGTAGTTGAAGGATACCTGCATCTTTTGCAGCAGCACAAGTTTTTGTAAAAAAATCTTGCACTACTGGTATTATACTTGTGCTAACATTAACAGTATGCATTTGATCTTTGTTCTCATTCATATGCATAACAATGTATGGAACATTAAGTGCTGCAATGGTAGTAAACATATTAGCATCATACTGACCTCCACTTATATCATTGATGATATGCGCGCCAATTTTAACCACTTGTTCAGCAACCTCACTATGGTAGGTGTCTACCGAGATAAATGTATCTGGGAACTGATGCACAACTGATTCAATAACAGCGCTAATTCTATCTAGTTCTTCATTTGCAGAAATAACGGTTGCACCAGGTCTCGTACTTTGGCCACCGATATCTATAATGGACGCACCATCTAGGAGCATTTTTCCTGCTATATCAGTAGCCTCGGAAACAGCCATTACCCGGCTCTTTTGGTAAAAAGAATCGGGGGTTACATTTAAAATCCCCATTATGAGGGGTTTTGTGCTATGTAGGGTTTTTCCTTGGCTATTTAGTGTCAACATTCTGATGTTTCAATTATATTGCATCCGCTTCAAAGATATTACCAAAGGATCAAAATTAGACCTATAAAATGAGCAGTACCAATCAGGCATATGATG
>CANHCY010000089.1 GCA_947459295.1 Chitinophagaceae bacterium | reverse complement strand
TACCTTTAAATTCTTCAAAGATTACTTCGTCCATTTTAGAACCGGTTTCAATTAACGCAGTTGCTAAAATAGTTAAGGAACCACCGTGCTCAATTTTACGCGCGGCACCAAAAAATTGTTTTGGTTTTAAAAGTGCATTTGCTTCTACACCACCACTTAATACTTTACCACTACTTGGCGCTACTGTATTGTGTGCACGTGCTAAACGTGTAATAGAATCTAATAAAATAACAACGTCATGACCGCACTCTACAAGTCGTTTTGCTTTTTGTAGTGCGATACCAGAAACCTTAACGTGTTTTTCTGCGGGCTCATCAAAAGTAGAAGCAATCACTTCTGCTCTTACGCTGCGCTCCATATCTGTAACTTCCTCTGGTCTTTCATCAATTAAAACCACCATCAAATAAACCTCTGGATGGTTTGCTGCGATTGCGTTTGCCACTTCTTTAAGTAGCATGGTTTTACCCACTTTTGGTTGTGCCACAATCAGTCCACGCTGACCTTTACCTATTGGGGTAAAGAGGTCAATAATACGTGTACTATAATTTGTTGCAGACGTAAACAGGTTTAATTTTTCGTTGGGGAATAACGGCGTTAAATAATCAAATGGCACACGGTCACGCACCTCGTCGGGTCTTTTACCATTGATAAAATCAACTTTAATGAGTGCAAAATATTTTTCACCTTCTTTAGGAGGGCGAACAGCACCTTGCACAGTGTCTCCTGTTTTTAATCCAAATAATTTTATTTGTGATGGAGAAACATATACGTCATCTGGTGATGATAAATAATTATAATCAGAAGAACGTAAAAAACCATAACCATCTGGCATCATTTCTAACACGCCTTCTCCTTCAATCATTCCTTCAAACTCAATATTAAATACCGGTTCTTTTTTATGCGGTCTTGGTGGGTGTTGACTCGGTGTTGTATTTTCTGGAGCCTGCGCTGCTTCTGCGTTTTCAGGCGCTTGTGCTGCGTCAGCATTTTCTGGGGCTGCCGTTTGTACTACTGCAGGCGCTTCTGTTTTTTCTGGACGCTCAGGTCTCGGATTTGCTTTTTTAATAGGTCTCGCCTTTTGCATTGGTGCTTCAGCAGGCGCTTCTTCACTCATCACTTCTGCTTCTTCGGTACCATTACTTGTTTTTACAGTAACAGGCTTACGACCTTTTACAGCTGGCTTTTTTTTGCCATCGTCTTTTGCAGACGCTTCGCTTACCGCTTGGCTATCTAATATTTTATAGATGAGCGCTTGCTTGTCTAATTTTTTAAAACCTGTAATTTTTAAACCTTGTGCGATGTCTTGTAACACTGGTAACAAAAGATCGTTTAATTGTAAAATGTCGTACATAAATAATTTGAAAATGAAATAGAAATACTCTGTAAGTTGAGTTTAGGAATAACTAAAGAATGGGTGATTTAAAATTTGATGGAAAGAAGATAACCTGAACTAGAGCAACTGAAGGCTCATCTGGCTTTGTTTCCATTGCAATATTAGCACAAAAATCACAAACACCAATAAATAATTGACGTAAAAATCACTTTTAAGCGGTACTGAATTATTCGTAAATTCTTAATAATGAACCCGATAAAGCTGTTTTGAAGGCCTTAAGTGGCGCCGACGCCGGACCGTTTAAAACCGTTCCTGCGGTATTAAAATTGGATCCATGTCCCGGGCAATAAAACCGGTTGTTGTTGCCTTGGAATTCTAGTGTTACAGACTGGTGCGTACACAAAGAACTTACCGCAATGAGCATGCCAGAAGTGGTTTTAGCAATAATCACATTATTTGCGGTATCTACATAAAAACCGCCATTATTTTGGAGGACATTAAATGGAGAATTAGAAATGTTGATGGTAAAATCTACTGGTTTGTTAGGGTTGGTTGGATTGGGTGTAGTTCCCCCGCCCCCATCAGATTTTGTGCAAGACCCAAAACATCCCATTACAAGTAGCGCTGCGCCACTCATGCCCACTTGTTCGATAAAGTCTTTTCTTTCCATGGTGTGATGATTTCGTGTATTCAATTTAACAAACTTTGGGATAGAATGTTTGCTTGTTCTACAAACAATTTATCTTTGCAGCCACTATGTTTAACAAAAGAACAAAAATTAAGGCCCTCTTAACAGGAAGCCACACAGGACAAATTGTAACCGCCATGGGTTGGGTACGCAGTTTTCGTAACAATCAGTTTATTGCCCTAAATGACGGTAGCACCAATCATAATATTCAGGTAGTAGCCGAATTGGGCCTACTCGACGATGCTACTTTAAAGCGCATCACAACGGGCGCTTCTTTAAAAGTAGAAGGCACACTCATTGAATCATTAGGTAAAGGACAAACGGTAGAAATAAAAGCAACAAGCGTAGAAATACTAGGTGATAGTGACGCGGAACAATATCCATTGCAGCCAAAAAAACACAGTCTTGAGTTTTTAAGAGAGATTGCACACTTACGTTTTAGAACAAACACGTTTAGTGCTGTTTTCAGAATCAGACACGCACTCGCATTTGCAGTACATCAATTTTTTAATGAAAAAGGATTTGTGTATTTACACACGCCAATTATCACATCGAGCGATGCAGAGGGTGCCGGTGAAATGTTTAGAGTAACCACATTACCCGTTGATGGTTCTGCACCAAAAACTGAAAATGGCGATATCGATTTTTCGCAAGACTTTTTTGGTAAAAGCACCAACCTTACAGTAAGTGGTCAACTCGAAGGAGAGCTAGGCGCCATGGCCTTTTCAGAGATTTATACTTTTGGTCCAACCTTTAGAGCCGAAAATTCAAACACCACAAGACACCTTGCCGAATTTTGGATGATTGAACCCGAAATGGCTTTTTGTGATATTGAAGACAACCAAAATTTAGCCGAAGAATTTATTCAGTACCTGATTAAATACGCGATGGAAAATTGCGCCGATGATTTAGCCTTTTTAGATCAACGTTTAGCAGAAGAAGAAAAACAAAAACCAACAAACGAAAGACAAGAGTTTGGTTTAATTGAAAAATTAAAATTTGTTACGGATAGTAAATTTGAGCGCATCACTTACACCGAAGCGATTGCGATTTTATTAGACTCACCAGCGTACAAGAAAAAGAAATTTAAATATGATGTAAGTTGGGGCATTGATATGCAAAGTGAGCACGAGCGTTACCTCGTAGAAAAACATTTTAAAAAGCCCGTAATTGTAACTGGATATCCAGCTGCCATAAAAGCGTTTTATATGCGCTTAAATGATGGTTGTGAGCCAGGCAAACAAACCGTTGCAGCCATGGATATTTTAGCGCCAGGTATTGGCGAAATTGTGGGTGGTTCTCAAAGAGAAGAGCGCCTCGACAAATTAGTTGCGCGCATG
The DNA here is from genome assembly GCA_947459295.1 of Chitinophagaceae bacterium. Lineage (GTDB taxonomy): Bacteria > Bacteroidota > Bacteroidia > Chitinophagales > Chitinophagaceae > Sediminibacterium. The sequence goes on along the minus strand of CANHCY010000089.1, from coordinate 330 downwards.
GAAGAGATGCATATTCCTACACATGAAATGAGCTGGTATTTAGACACCCGCCGTTTTGGTACTGTGCCACACGCTGGTTTTGGATTAGGATTTGAAAGAATGGTACAATTTGTAACGGGCATGGGCAACATCAGAGACGTGATTGCTTTTGCAAGAACACCGAAGAATTGCGAATTTTAAAAAATATGGATTGAACTGTGGATTATATGTGAAATCCCCCTATTTTTGCTGCCCCGAATGGGAATGGTGCGGTAGCTCAGTCGGTAGAGCAAAGGACTGAAAATCCTTGTGTCGCCGGTTCGATCCCGGCCCACACCACAAAGCCTCAGT
>CANHCY010000088.1 GCA_947459295.1 Chitinophagaceae bacterium | reverse complement strand
TACGATTAGTTCTTTAATAAGCTTATAAAGTGTGCGAAGATACAAAATTGCCCTACAAAAACCGCATAAAATGTCGATTTTATTACGATTTGGAATCTTATCTTCGCAGCCATGATAGACTTTAGGTCCGATACTGTAACAAAACCTAGCCCCAAAATGTTGGCCGCCATGTCTAGCGCGCCAGTGGGTGACGATGTTTTTGGCGAAGATCCTACCGTAAATGCCCTGGAAAAGATGGCTACCAACCTATTTGGAATGGAAGCTGCCCTTTTTTGTCCAAGCGGCACGATGACCAATCAGTTGGCCATTAAGTGTCATACAAATGCCGGTGACGAGGTAATTTGTGACGAGCTATCTCATATTTACCAGTACGAAGGCGGTGGAATTGCATTTAATTCTGGCGCGTCGGTAAGGTTATTAAAAGGCGACAGAGGTCGAATAACGGCTAACCAAGTAGCAATGTCTATTAATCCCGACGACATTCATAAGCCACCTTCTACCCTTGTCTCACTCGAAAATACGGTGAACAGAGCTGGAGGTAGTATTTATCAACTAACTGATATTAAACCTATTAAAGAGCTTTGCTCAACTAAAAATTTAGCACTTCACCTAGATGGTGCCAGACTTTTTAACGCCCTTGTCGCCACCGGAGATACGGCCATTAGTTATGGTGAGACATTTGACAGTATCAGCATTTGCTTAAGTAAAGGCCTAGGCGCCCCCATTGGAAGTTTGCTACTCGGGAACGCCCCATTTATCAAAAAAGCCAAACGTTTTAGAAAGGTATTTGGTGGTGGCATGCGCCAAGCCGGGTTTATTGCAGCTGCTGGAATTTATGCCCTAGAAAATAATATTGAGCGTTTAGCACAGGATCATACACATGCCAAGCAACTCGCGGCTGCCCTATCTGAACTTGATTTTGTGGGAGAAATACTCCCTGTTGAAACCAATATCATCATATTTGAAGTAAAAGGACGCTATACTGCCACCGAACTTCTTAAGGCATTACAACCATTTAACATTTTAGCCTTTACAGTGTCGGATCACCAAATTAGATTTGTACTCCATTTAGATATTACCCCAGCTATGGTAGAAGAAACGATAGCTGTATTACATAAATTATAGAATTGAAGCGATATGTTATCCAGAATTAACCCAACCAACACGCAAGCTTGGTTTGTTTTACAAAAGCATTATGAAGAAGAAATGAACCGCAGACATATGCGCGATTTATTTGCATCTGATCCGGATAGATTTAAAAAGTTCTCGATTACACTGGGCGACATTCTTTTTGACTATTCTAAAAATATCATCAACGAAAAAACCCTCAAGCTACTTTTACAACTAGCCGAAGACTGTAATGTTAAGCAGTCCATTGCCTCGCAGTTTGCAGGTGCCCCTATCAACGAAACAGAAAATAGAGCCGTTTTACATACTGCTTTAAGAAGCTTTGACCCTACCCCTATTATGGTGGATGGTGCAGATATTAAGCCGGGCATTCAAAAAGTACGTGGGCAAATGGAAGCATTTTGCGCGGCTATTCATAGCGGATCGCACACAGGCTATACCGGTAAAAAAATCAAATACATTGTAAATATTGGTATTGGCGGAAGCGATTTAGGTCCGGTAATGGTAACTGAAGCCTTAAAACCTTACTGGGTTGAAGGCATTCAAACCTATTTTGTATCCAATGTAGATGGTACCCATATTGCAGAAACATTAAAAAAAGTAACGCCCGACGAAACTTTATTTTTAATTGCATCCAAAACATTTACCACCCAAGAAACCATGACCAATGCCCAAACGGCAAGAGATTGGTTTTTACAACACGCTACCGATCAAAAACATATTGCACTTCATTTTGCGGCACTCAGCACCAACGAAAAAGCAGTGACTGCTTTTGGTATTGATCCAAAAAATATGTTTGAATTTTGGGATTGGGTTGGTGGCCGTTACTCTTTATGGAGTGCGATTGGATTATCTATTGCACTCACCATTGGCTACAACAATTTTGAAGCATTACTAAAAGGCGCAGAAGCTACTGATAAGCACGTAGCGTCTACTCCATTTGATAAAAATATTTCGGTACTGATGGCACTTATAGGTATTTGGTACACTAACTTTTTTGGTGCTCAAAGTGAAGCCATTTTACCTTACGATCAGTACATGCACCGCTTTGCTGCTTATTTCCAACAAGGCAATATGGAGAGCAACGGCAAAAGTATTGACAGAAGCGGCAACCCAGTTAACTATGCAACGGGCCCTGTTATTTGGGGTGAACCAGGCACTAATGGTCAGCATGCTTTTTACCAACTCATTCACCAAGGAACTTTATTAATACCTTCCGATTTTATTGCACCAGCTAATTCACATAATGCGATTGGTGATCACCACGTAAAGTTGTTGAGCAATTTCTTTGCGCAAACTGAAGCTTTACTAAATGGTAAATCTGAAAATGAAGTGATGGTTGAATTTATGAAAACATCGATGGATGAAAAAGATGTAAAACGTTTAACGCCATACAAAGTTTTTGAAGGCAATAAACCCACCAACTCATTTTTATTGAAAGAAATTAATCCGTTTAATTTAGGAAGTTTAATAGCACTTTACGAACATAAAATATTTGTGCAAGGTGTTATTTGGAACGTATTTAGTTTTGATCAGTGGGGCGTAGAATTAGGTAAACAATTAGCCAATAAAGTGCTTCCAGAACTTGAAAACAACGATACCATCAGTTCGCATGACGCTTCTACTAACGGTCTCATCAATGCTTACAAGGCTTTTAGAAATGGACATTAATATCAGACCTATTGCACATGAACACAACAATGCGCTAGCTACTATTATTAGAGCGGCACTAGAAGAGTTTGGTGCCAATAAGCCTGGTACTGTTTACTTTGACGATAGTACCGATCATTTATACGAACTATTTTCTGGCACGCCTCAAAGCTTTTATTTTGTAGCACAAGATGGCGATACGGTTTTGGGTGGCGCTGGTATATTTCCTACCGAAGGACTTGGAGAAACTACTTGCGAACTTGTAAAAATGTATTTAACACCCACTGCGCGCGGAACCGGGCTTGGTAAACAATTAATTGCTACTTGTTTAGACGAAGCCAAAAAAATAGGATTCACAAAAGTGTATTTAGAAACCATGCCCGAATTAAAAAAGGCCGTTAGTGTCTACGAAAAATTTGGCTTTACCTACCTAGATGCACCCATGGGAAATACAGGTCACAATGGATGTGACATTTGGATGCTAAAAAATATTTAATCGAAATTTTAAACTACCACTTATCTACTTCTTCGGTACTTAAGTTATCGCCCGCACTTACATCCGGCCTTGGCGTTGGGGCAGGTGTTGGAGTTTCTGGCGCTTCTTCTTGTGCCGGAGCAGCAGGTTCTGAAGCAACTGGCGCTTCCGGTGCAGTAGCAGATGGAGCAGCAGGTGTGTATCCTCCTTCTTGACCTTCACCTTCTTCGTACTCGTGGTTGAAAGCATCAAAGTCAAAATCAGGCATTAAATCTGTTTTCACATAATCTACCGACTCACCTAGTGCTTTAACAAATTTGTTGAAGTCTTCTTTGTATAAAAATATTTTATGACGGTCGTAGCCAGAATCATCGGCACGCTTTCTACTTTCTGTAATGGTCAAATAATAATCACTACCTCTTGTTTCTCTTACATCAAAGAAATAAGTTCT
>CANHCY010000087.1 GCA_947459295.1 Chitinophagaceae bacterium | reverse complement strand
ATGCTCACTTGCATTACAATCAAGCACTGCTTTAAATAATTGTGTGTTTAATATTTTTGGCATAAGCTCAGCTATCAATGCTTCTTTCGCTGGCTCAAAAATAAAGTCTGATTTTTTTGTCGCGCCACTATTTTTTACTTTTGGAATAGGTAAAAATGCTTCTGCTTTATATTCTTGTGAAGCGGCGTTTTTAAATTCAGAATAAATAACCTCTACCGCATCAAAAGTTTTGTCTTCAAAAGCTTTCATTGCAGCCGCAGCAGCAGCTTGTACGTTTTCGAAACTTAATTGTAAAAAGATATCTTTAAAAGTAGCATCGGTATTGTAACCTGCTTTGGTTAAACTCTCGTATCCTTTTTTACCAATGTTCCAAATGGTTACTTTTCCATTTTTATATTGGCTGCTGTATTTTTCGTCGATGGTACTTTTTGCAAGTTTAATAAGGTTGGCATTGTAACCACCACATAAACCTCTATCAGAAGTGATAACGATTAATAAAACGTTTTCTACCGTTCTGGTTTCTGCTAGTTTAATAGACAAATCACCTTCGGAAGCACTCACAATATTGCTTAGCATTTCCTGCAATTTTTGCGCATAAGGGCGCATTTGGGTAATGGCGTCTTGGGCACGGCGTAATTTGGCCGCACTCACCATTTTCATTGCCTTGGTAATTTGCTGCGTACTTTGTACACTTTTAATCCTATTTCTAACCTCTTTTAATTGACCTGCCATGGTATTAAATATTACTCGTTTTCGGGGGCAAAAGTAGCAGAAAGACGCTGAAATTCCATAAAGAAGTTTTCAAGAAAGAATGAACCACGCTTTTGGGCCTAAAAACGGTAGGCAAGCCCTATGCCCGTAGTTGTTGGGCCAAGGGTCCAAATTCCAAATTTTTGACCCAATCTTTTGCCGTTTTTGCGGTGAGCTCCAAATTGTAAGAGGTCGTAGGCCAGTAAAAAAGCCCCTTGTAGCATAATACTGCCCCCGTATCCCTGTATTTTGGCGTTTTGGTTGCGGATGCCACTATTTCGCATAAGTAGGCCAATGCCAAAGTAACCTATGTCTAATGCGCTGTTAATGAGGAGTATTTTTTGAATTTTTTGCTGTTCACGTATCTCCGAGGCTAGGGTATTGGTTTTTAAAAGTTGTTTTTTGATGCCCAAAAAGCCTACAACTGCAATTCCCACATTTACGGCATTAAAATAAGCGCTCATTTGGTGGAAATAATGCTCTGGACCCACGGTATTGGTAGCTGAAATACCCCCCTGTACCACATTTACGAGCCCCCAGGCGCCCAGGGCAGTCATGTAATTTCGTGTTATATTAATCCGTTCCATGGCTACGGCCTCCGGCAAAGGCAGCTGGATGCTATCACTTAAACTTGTTTGAGCCGAGTCGGTAGGGTTATTTTGACTAAATACGGGTCCGCTAGCCAAAATAATGGCTAAAAATGCCCCAATCCCAATTATCCAACCTTTGCTACCTATAATCTTGTTCATAATCAGTTCTTTGTAACCCGTTTGCAACCGCTCTAAAATCTTTACCTTTGGCGGCCTTGATATAGAGTGCCAAATTGACGCAAATTTAAATGCCGCACTCTTTTTGAGTAATATATTTTTTATAAAACAGTTTATTTAACAATATGTTGAAATTTATAACCAAATTATTTGGAAGCAGTAAGAGCGAGAAAGATGTTCAGAAGATACTTCCTATTGTAGAAAAGGCCAATTCTTTTTTTGCATCTTACGCTAATTTAACCAACGACGAACTTCGTGGAAAGACGACTGAGTTTAAGCAAAGAATTCAAAATCATTTAGTGGCCATTGATGCGCAAATTGCCGAGAAAAAGCAAATCGCCGATGCACTCAGTGATACTGAAATTCATAAGCGCGATGCTATCTACAAAGAGGTGGACGTCTTAAATAAAGAGCGCGATCAAAAAATTGAAGAAGTACTTGCGGAAATTCAACCAGAAGCTTTTGCGGTCGTAAAAGAAACAGCGCGCAGGTTTTCGACCAACGAAGAACTTGTTGCAACAGCTACACCATTAGATCGTGAGTTTAGCGTTAAAAAAGATTATATTTCTATTAAAGGCGAACAAAGTGTTTTCAAAAATACTTGGACGGCTGCTGGTGGGAAAGTTACCTGGAATATGGTACACTATGATGTGCAGTTAATTGGTGGTAGCGTATTACATGAAGGTAAAATTGCCGAAATGTCTACGGGTGAAGGTAAAACGCTTGTGTCTACACTTCCTGCTTATTTAAATGCACTTGCTGGCGAAGGCGTACACATTGTAACAGTTAACGATTACCTCGCAAAGCGTGATAGTGAATGGAATGGTACTTTGTTTGAGTGGCTTGGACTTCGTGTAGATTGTATAGATAAGCATGATCCAAATAGTGAGTCGCGCCGCAATGCGTATTTAGCAGATATTACTTATGGAACCAATAACGAATTTGGTTTCGATTACCTGCGTGACAACATGGTGCATACACCACAGGAAATGGTGCAACGCAAACATCATTTTGCCATGGTGGATGAAGTGGATTCGGTATTAATTGATGATGCGCGTACGCCACTTATTATTTCTGGTCCAGTAGGGCATAACACCAACGAGCAACAATTTTTTGAATTAAAGCCGCGTATCGAAAAATTAGTGGATGCACAAAAGCGTGCTACCAATCAATTTTTAATTGAAGCAAAAAAGAAAATCGCAGAAGGCAATGACGATCCTAAAGATGGCGGCCTTGCATTGTTTAGAGCGCATAGAGGACTTCCTAAAAACAATGCCCTTATTAAATATTTAAGTGAGCCTGGTATTCGTGTTAAATTACAAAAGGCCGAAAATTATTACCTCGCCGATCAGTCTCGTGAAATGCCTATTGCTGATGAAGAACTATTTTTCTATATCGACGAAAAAAGTAACTCAGTAGAGCTTACGGATAAAGGGATTCAGCTCATTACAAAGGCTGGCGAAGACCAACAGTTTTTTGTGTTGCCAGATATTAGTTTGTCACTTTCATCTATCGATAAATCGGACACGCTAGTTGCCGAAGAAAAATTACAACAAAAAGAAGCTATCATTAATGATTACTCTGTAAAAGCAGATCGTATCCATACCGTTCAGCAATTATTAAAAGCCTACACGCTTTTTGATAAAGACATTGAGTATGTAGTAATGGATGGCTCGGTTAAAATTGTAGATGAGCAAACAGGTCGTATACTTGATGGCCGTAGATATTCTGATGGTTTACACCAAGCTATTGAAGCCAAAGAAAATGTAAAAATTGAAGCGGCTACACAAACCTATGCTACGGTTACTTTGCAAAACTATTTCAGAATGTACCACAAGCTTTGTGGTATGACGGGTACTGCCGAAACAGAAGCGGCGGAGCTTTGGGATATTTATAAACTCGATGTAGTTTCTGTTCCTACCAACGTAACAGCAATCAGAATTGATGAGCAGGATTTAGTATTTAAAACCAAGCGTGAAAAATTTGGTGCTGTTATTGATGAAATTGTAAAATTAAGAGAAGCGGGAAGACCAGTACTAGTGGGTACCACTAGTGTTGAGGTGAGTGAGTTACTAGGCCGTATGCTTCGTCAAAAACAAATTCCACACAACGTATTAAACGCCAAGCAGCACGCACGTGAAGCACAAATTGTTACCGAAGCGGGTTTAGCTGGCGCTGTTACCATTGCCACCAACATGGCGGGTAGAGGTACCGATAT
>CANHCY010000086.1 GCA_947459295.1 Chitinophagaceae bacterium | reverse complement strand
TCTCGTTTTGATAGAGGTAACTTTTCTGCCAACTTAACTTTTGATATTTCTAAGAAACTTAAATTCTTATTGAATACCACAGCAGTTACTTTAAACTCTAAGGGCGTTCAAGAAAATTCATTCAACAGTGTTATTGGTAGTGCGATCAATTTTGATCCAACAGTTAGCGTATTAAACAATGTACCTAATACAGTTGGTAGATATGGTTTCAGTAATTTATTATTATCTGAAATTTTTAATCCACTTACTAAATTAGAAAACACGTACAACTCTAATGTTGGTTCTAAAATTTACGGAAAGTTTGAGTTGCAATACAAGGTTTTAAACAACCTAACATTGTCTTCTCGTTTTGGTTATACAAAATATGATGGGAATGCTAAAAGCTTTAACCCACTTGTTTTCTATGGCCCGCAAAACGTAGACAATTCAATGAATGCAGACGGATCTACCGTAACCGGAAGATTTAATAGTGTAGCACACGAAAAAGTAAGCAACTTCAATTACACTTGGGAGTCTTTTGCAAACTATAACTTCAAATTAAAGCAGGATCATAATTTTGAAACCGTGCTTGGTTTTTCTTTAGCAAAAGTAAGTGGAAATGCAGCTGGCGCAACTCGTCAAGACGTTCCATTTAATAGTTGGGAATTTGCAGACTTTACTGCTGCAACAGGTAACAATGTTGCTACCAATACCAACGCTTTAGCAGGTTACTACTATCAATATTTTAGAAGAAACCTTTCTTATTTTTCTCGTCTTAACTACGATTACAAAGACAAATATTTAGCTTCATTTAGTGCACGTAGAGATGGTTCTTATGCATTTGGTGTTGACAATAAATTTGGTAACTTCTATTCTGGATCTCTTGGTTGGGTTGTTTCTAAAGAAAAATTCTTTAAGGCAGACTGGGTAGATCAACTTAAAATTAGAGGTAGCTATGGTAGCATTGGTAACGAAAATGTGAACCCACAATTTGTTAGCATTGTTACTGGTGGACCAAGCTACGGCCCTACAGCAAACAGTAATGGATATACATTTAACGATGTGTTTTATCCAGGTTCTACTGTAGGTTCTGCTGCAAATACCACACTTAGATGGGAAAAGCAAATTCAATCTAATATTGGTTTTGACCTAGTAGTATTCAACAATAAGTTTTCTATTAACGCTGACTATTTCCAAAAAACAGTGGATGGTTTATTATTTACCCCAGCTGCTTCTTTGTATTTAGGAACGGTACCTAGCCCAATTGCAAATATTGGTGCTACAAAAACCAGTGGTTTTGACTTCACTTTAAATTACAACGAATCAATTGGTAAGAATTTGAAATTTAATACTGCATTGACTTTCACAACAGCTACCAATTTAGTAACAGCAACCAATGATAATGGTACTGCTAAAATTTTAGGCGGATATTATTTCAATGGTCAATCACAAAGTGTTACCGTATTTGAAAAAGGATTTGCGCCAGGTTATTTTTATGGTTACAAAACTGCAGGTCTTTTCCAAAATGCAGCAGACATTGCAGCGTCACCTAGGCAAGCAGGTGCACAGCCAGGCGATATTAAATATGTAGACGTGAATGGCGATGGTGTGATCAATGCATCAGACCAAACCAATATTGGTAATCCTTTCCCTAAATTTACCATGGGTTGGAGTTTTAACTTAACGTATAAAAACTTTGATTTCAATACATTCTGGTATGCATCTGTAGGTAATGATATTTACAAAGCATATGAGCGTAATGCTAACTTCTCGAACAAAGACCGTTCTGTACTTGGTCGTTGGACTGGTGAGGGCACTACAAACGATGCGCGATTACCAAGATATTCTTTTGTAGATGCAAATAGTAATATTAGAGTATCAGACAGATATGTAGAAGATGGTTCTTTCTTAAAAATCAAGAATATTCAACTCGGTTACACCTTTAATACACCAGCATCTAAAAAATGGTTCAACAGTATTCGCGTATATGCACAAGTAAAAAATGCTTTTGTATTTACAAAGTATACTGGATTTGATCCTGAAATTGCGGGTGGCATATTAGATACAGGTATCGATCGTGGTGCATATCCTCAAGCTAGAACATTTGCTTTTGGCTTTGATATTAAACTATAATCTTCACTACTTAAATATACAATTATGAAGATCAATTCAATAAAAATAGTAGGCCTGGTTTTAGTTATTACCACGCTTATATCTTGTACAAAGTGGGTCGATTACAATCCTCACGAAGACTTTATTATCACAGAGCAAGACTATTTAAAGTCTTCGTCTGATTACAGAAATATGTTGGTGAGTGTTTACACGCCACTACAATGGATCAACCAAGTAGTTCCTATTGGTGATATTGCTTCTGATAACGCAGTATCTGGTGGTGAAAATGCGTCTGACGTATTATCATTACAACAAATTGATGACTACACGCACACGCCTGTAAACGGAACCCTTCAAGAAATTTGGGTTTCTGCTTATGAAGGTGTTAACCGTGCAAATTACATGACGCAATATAAAGCGGCTAATTTAGCAGGTGAAAAAATCGAGTTTGCAGGTAAAGAAGCTTTATATGGTGAAGTTCATTTTTTACGTGCATACTACTACTTTACCCTCGTACGTATGTTTGGTGATGTACCTCTTTTTACAGACAAGCGTTTAAGTCTTGCTCAATCTAGAAGCTTGAAGCGTACACCTAAGGCGGATGTTTACAAGCAAATTGAAGCGGATTTAACAGCTGCTGTAACAGCGCTTCCAGCAGTACAAGTTCAAAAGGGTAGAATCACAAAGTATGCAGCACAGGCTTTACTTGGTAAAGTATACCTTTATCAAAGTAAATTTGATTTGGCTGCTACTACGCTTGATGCTGTAATTAATGCAAATGCATTTACACTTGTTTCTGATTTTGGATCGATGTATTTAGCAACAGGTGAAAACGGACCAGAGTCTGTTTTTGAAATTCAATATTCTAACGTTTCTCCATATTACAACTGGGGTGGTGCTACACGTGGCCAAGGAAACTATGCGGTTCAGCAGTGTGGTATTAGAGGCTTAAATGGTTCTGCTCAAATGCCTTATGCGGCTGGTTGGAGTACCAATTTACCAACGCAGAATTTAGCAGCTGCTTATGCTGCTGGGGATAGAAGAAAAGCGGTAACGGTATTAGATATTGAAGCGTATAAAGCGGCAAATCCTTCTTTTAATATTACCTATCAAGTTGCTCCATTTAAAAACACGGGTTTATACAATCAAAAGTATTTACCACGTAAGGGAGAAACTTCTGGTCAAGTAGAATTAAACTACCTCAACAACTTTAGAATCATTCGTTACGCTGATGTTTTATTAATGGCTGCCGAAGCGTTTAATAGAGCTACTGCACCCAATGATTCAAAAGCGCAAGGTTATTTAAATCAGGTAAGACAAAGAGCGTTTGGTAATGCTTCAAATAATATTGCTGCAACCGGAACTGCACTTCGTCAAGCCATTTGGGATGAGCGCAGACTAGAACTTGCTATGGAAGGAGATCGTTTCTTTGATTTAGTAAGAACTGGACAAGCGGCTTCAAGAATTACTGGCTTTAGAGTTGGTAAGCATGAAGTGTTCCCAATACCTCAACAAGAGGTTGATATTTCTGGTTTAACCCAAAATGCTGGATATTAATCTCATTGTATAATCTATTGAATTAAATAGTATGAAAACATTAAAATATTTATTGAGTGGCTTGATACTCATTTCTACATTCTCAGGATGTAAAAAAGAAATCAATGATGA
>CANHCY010000085.1 GCA_947459295.1 Chitinophagaceae bacterium | reverse complement strand
TAATTTCTTAGCCATACCGTATTTGTTTTTTAATGTTTGAGTTAAAAAATCTGTTCCTAAACGTATATCGTTAACCAGAACAGTACCTATTCATCTATTATTATGCCAATTGGTGGGCTAGGTCAAAATTTCAGGGTTTACCCTGTTAGCCTACCTGAAATGGCGAAAGCCTGTCAGAACGGGCAGCAAAGATGCAGTAAGTTTTGGTTTACAAGTGTCAAATTTTCATTTTTAGGCGGTTTGTGGGCAATTTCTTTCTACATTTGCCCTCCCAAATAAGTTCTTACCAGATGATAAGTAGAAGAAATATTCGTGTGAAAGTGATGCAGCTCCTCTATATAATAGAAACTGCAGATGAAGGAGCCAAGTTGCCAAATCCGGTGCAAGTGCTTAAAAAACAGCTTGATCTGAGTAATGAGCTATTCGTATACCTCCTTTATTTTATTACAGAAGTGGCCCGTTACGCCGAAACAAGTGCTTTTAACCGTGCGGCTCGTAACCTTCCTTCCAACGACGATTTAAACGTAAACACTAAAATTGCGGGTAACTCACTACTATGGGAAATCATCGAAAGTGACACTTTTAAAGAAGCCCTAGAAGTATTTAAGCCCCATCATACCATTTCAAAAGACCTCCTTAAAAAAACTTTTGACGTATTAGCGGCGTCTGATATTTATCAGTTATACACGGCTAGCGACGCTAGGGACAAGGCCAAAGAGAAAGAAATTATCAAGTTTATTTTTACCAACCTCATGCTTCCAAATGAAGCATTTATTGAGCATATCGAAGAAGTATTTCACAATTGGGATGATGACGCGGATATGATGGAACAGCTGGTATTAAATTACATTCAAAAGCCGGCTGGTGTTAATTTATTAGAAATGGTGGGTGCCGAAAAATGGCAGTTTGCACAAAGCTTACTAGAAACGACCATCGATAAAAAAGTAGTTGCTGCAGACTTAATTAAGCCTAAATTAAAAAACTGGGACGCAGAGCGTATCGCCTTACTAGATATGATTTTGATGCGTATGGGTGTTTGCGAATTGTTATTTTTTGAAACCATTCCTACCAAAGTAACTATAAATGAGTATATTGATTTAGCAAAGGATTATAGTACCGCACAAAGTGGTCAATTTGTAAACGGAATTTTAGATAATATTCATAAAGAATTAACTGAATCTGGTAAGATTCAAAAGGTTAATTTTAATGTTTCAAATAACAAAAAAAAATAGAGATGAACAGTTTAAGTTTAGTATTGTTAGCAGGAAATCCACAACAAGGTGGTGGCGGTATGGTACAATTAGTAATGATGGGTGCCATTATTTTAGTTTTCTGGTTATTTATGATTCGCCCGCAAGCTAAAAAAGCAAAAGACCAAAAGAAATTTATTGATAACATGCAAAAGGGTGATCGTATTGTTACCATCGCTGGTATCCACGGCAGTATCAATAAAATCAATGAAGATGGTACGCTTCAATTAGAAGTTAACCCTGGTAGCTACCTTAAAATTGAAAAGTCTTCTATTAGTATGGAATGGACTTTAGCGATTGCTAAAGCAAATGCTTAAAATTGGTATTACAGGAAGTATTGGTGCCGGCAAATCAACGGTAGCAGGTATTTTTAAAGTACTGGGCGTACCTGTTTTTGACGCCGATGCCACTGCAAAAAACATATTAAATTCGGATCCAGTATTGCACGAACAAATCATTGCCGTATTTGGATCAGAAACCTATAAGAACGGGTTGCTAGATAGAAAGTATTTAGCAACCCTTGTTTTTAATAACCCAGACCAGCTCGCAAAACTAAATGCCCTGGTGCATCCCGCAACTATCAATGCCGCTAATGCATGGGCCAAACACTGGGAGGAGCATGGCTCTCCGTACATTGTTAAAGAAGCCGCTTTATTATTTGAAGCTGGAACAAATGTTGGACTCGATTTTATTATTGGTGTTACAGCGCCAGAAAATCTGCGCATCACAAGGGTGATGGCTAGAGATCATGTTACACGCGAAGAAGTACTAACGCGCATGAGGCATCAACTAGATGATACCAAAAAAATGGAGCGTTGTACTATTGTGCTTGACAACAACGAAAAAGCTTTACTGATTCCGCAGGTCTTAGCCCTACATCAACAATTTATTTCTTAATTACTTCTTCAATTACTTTTCCTACAGCACCATTTGGCATTTGTACTTTTAATAGTGCAGCAAGTGTTACTGCAATATCTGTCATGTAGGTTTCTTTGTGTGAGCTTCCTTTATTGATACCATAGCCATACCATAATAATGGAATATGCGCATCGTATGGATACCATAAACCATGTGTTGTTCCGGTGTTGCCACCATCGATATAACCAGGTTTAAATATGATTTGAACATCACCACTTCTGCGCGGATAAAAACCATTCGCGAGCATTTCACGAAGTGTTTTATTTATCGGCGTTGTCATGATTTCAGAAGTTGGAAACGCATTGGCAACCGCTTCATTTTTTTTCATGTAACTAGCAATCCAGTTTTTAATAGGAGCGTCATCAATATTAGCAGAATCTAATTTAACGTGGTTTAAATGCACTTGATAATTGTACATGCTCACTACTAAATTATCGATACCATATTTTGCTTTTAATTGAGCGTTCATTTCTTTTTGAATACCCGCATCATTAACTGTACCACCTGGTAATTTATTTTCAGTCATAAAGCCTGGAACATGCGCCACAGCGTGGTCTGCAGTTAAAAATACCGTATACTGCCCATTACCAACTTGTGCGTCTAAAAAGGCAAAAAACCTGCCTAGTTCTTCGTCAAGTCTAACATAATCATCTACATTTTCCCATGAGTTAGGACCAAAAGAATGACCAATATAATCAGGAGAAGAATAACTTACAGTAAGCATATCGGTGTTGCCAGTTTGTCCTAATTTTTCGGCAATAACAGCGGCCTTCGCCATTTCAGTAGTGAGGGTATTACCATGTGGCGTAGAAGAAATTTTACCGTAATCTTTACCTATAAATTTAGATAAGTCGTAAGGGAATCCTAATGCATCTTTTCCAAAAGGTTTGCCCTCATAATCTTTTTGATCAGCAGTTGCATAATCTGCGTAAGTAGCAGCAGGCAAAGCAGTATTCCAGCCTAATTTGTATAAAGAGTCAACTACTTTTCTGTTGTTAAATTCATTCACCCAAGTAGGCAATTGATTGGCGTAATACGTGCTCGTAATAAAATTACCAGAAGCGCCTTCATACCAATAAGCACCCGTTGCGCTATGGCCTGCTGGTAAAATAGCGCCTCTATCTTTTATAGCGATACCTACCACTTTACTTTTAAAATTGGTAGCAAGCCTTAACTCGTCACCAATGGTTGTAGTGAGCATATTGCGTGGGCTCATTTGACCATCCGCCTCTGTTTTACTACCAACCCCTTTTACGGTTTTGTCTTCACTGCAATACACATTACGCATGAGTTGATTGTCCCACCAGGCGTTACCTGTAATCCCATGAATGGCCGGAACTGACCCTGTGTAAGCACAAGTGTGACCACAAGCAGTTACCGTTGGGGTATAAGGGATAAAATTATTTTCGCAAGAGTAACCTTGGCTTAATAACCTGGTTAAACCACCATTTGCCTTAAAAAGAGGTCTAAACCGCACCAAATAATCCCAGCGCATTTGATCCACAACAATGCCTACCACCAGCTTAGGTCTGGCCACAGTTGGGGCTAAGGTACCTTTTTGTGCCGCAGACGTCGTTGTTTTTTGAGCAACAGCGTTATTGCTTAGACAAATTGCGAAAAGGCTTAAAAGACTAAAAATCAAGTGCTTTTTCATAAGAAATGGGGTATTAAAATGCGTTTTTAACATATTTCAGCGACTAAGGTACACAATGGTGCATAAATCCAACGCGAATTGAGTGCATAAATAGATTAATTTTGCATCAATTTTTATTGATTACCAAAGAAATAATGATAATATATGGCAGACATCTTTGAGAAACTCCT
>CANHCY010000084.1 GCA_947459295.1 Chitinophagaceae bacterium | reverse complement strand
TAAATGCGCGCCTCAGAAGAAGCAGGGGTAAAGACATTGATGCGGCTTGTGGTCAACTAGCCAATAAGGGTAAATAATTACCAAACATCCTGTTGAAAAACAGCAAACCAATTGTATGCAAAAAAGAACCGACAACTTTAGCAAATTTGCTAATCAGAAAAAAGGAAGCGCAGTAAAAGAAGCGTTCAGACAAGAGAAGAAAAAAATCAAACAAGATGCGAGAGCCGCTGGCGAAGAAATGCGCCAACGCAAAAAAGATAAAATGCGCGGGCTTGTAACAGAGCCCCTCAAAAAATCAACAAAGCCAGGTGCACGCAAAGGAGCACCAACTGATAGAGATGATCGCACACCAAGAGCAGGTGCTGCAAGAGCAAGTGAAGCTGGCGCAAGACCTTCAGGATCTGCAAGACCTATTACACCCGCTAAAACCTCACGTGATAAAGAGTTTCAAGCTACACCAGTAGCTGGTATGCCCGCTCCAATTGCGTTAAAAACAGCAGAGCAAATGCCGCTCAATAAATTTATTGCGCATGCAGGTGTGTGTGGACGTAGAGAAGCAGCCGAACTTGTAAAGGGCGGTAAAGTAGTGGTGAATGGCGATAAAATATTTGAACCCGGTTTTAAAGTAGCGCCAACAGATAAAGTAATCGTAAAAGGCAAGCAGGTGTATTTACAAAAAAATGCCGTTTATATTTTACTCAATAAACCCAAAGATTATATCACCACTGCAAATGATCCGGAAGGACGCAAAACAGTATTAGATATTATTAAGGGCGCAACCGCAGATAGGGTCTACCCTGTTGGCCGATTGGACCGCAACACAACGGGCGTTTTATTACTGACCAATGATGGTGAACTAGCACAAAAATTAACGCACCCATCTTTTGAAATTAAAAAGATATACGAGGTTACACTTGATAGACCCGTTGCAAAAAAAGACCTAGAAGCAGTATTGGCGGGTGTTACACTAGAAGATGGTTTTGTAGCAGCAGACGCTTGTGGATACGCAAATGCAAAAGATAAAAACGTAATTGGTATTGAAATTCATAGTGGTCGTAACAGAATTGTACGCCGCATATTTGAACATTTAGGTTACGATGTTAGAGGCCTAGACCGCGTCATGTTTGCTAATTTGACTAAAAAAAATGTAGACCGCGGCAAGTACCGTTTCTTACAAGAAAAAGAAGTACGCTTACTCAAGTTCATGAACAAATCATTTGTTCGTAAATCAAAAGAAGAAGAAGCTTAATTTTTATTCAACCCTGTTTTAAAGTAAATATTTACAATGCGCTTATCTGTATTATTTGAAAACGACGCATTTATTGTAATCGATAAACCTTCTGGACTATTAAGTATTCCGGATAGGTTTGGTGTTGATATTTCTGTAAAGGAAATACTACGCCAACAATTTGGAAATATTTTTACCGTGCACCGTCTTGATAAAGACACCAGTGGGGTGATTGTTTTTGCAAAAACCGAAGAAGCGCACCAAGCACTCTCTGTATTATTTGAAGGAAGGGATGTAGAAAAACATTATGTGGGTCTCGTACTAGGCAATCCGGTCAATAATGAAGGTAGCGTGGACGCCTCGATTATGGAGCATCCGGGTAAGAACGGAAAAATGGTTACGCACGTAAAAGGTAAACCTGCATTAACAGATTATAAAGTAGTAGAAAGATTTAAAAAATACGCTTGGCTTTCGCTGCAAATTCATACGGGTAAAACGCATCAGATTCGTGTGCATATGCAACATATTGGAAGCCCCATTGCTTGTGATCCTTTATATGGTAACAACGAACCTATTTTGCTGTCGTCATTAAAAAAGAAATTTAAACTCTCAAAAGCTGAAGAGGAAGAACGCCCTATAATGGGAAGGCTTGCATTACATGCACATACGTTAACCTTTACCTTAGGAACTCAGACTTTTAATTTTGAAGCACCAATTCCAAAAGATTTACGCGCCCTACTGCAGCAGCTTCGTAAATGGGATACATAATTTTATTCAGGCTTTTTAATCGTACGCGCTTTTCTTAACACCGATTTGCCAAATTTATTTTTTACGGCATCAATGGCTTCATAGAGTGCATTTTGCTCTGTTTTATTATCAAACAAATTGGTTTGAGCACCAGTGTCTGTAAGCCCCGCAAGTCTTACACCCAGTAGTCGCACCATAGTACCTGGCACATATAGTTTGGTAAATAAATCGGTAGCCGCTTTTATGATATCGCTATCGGCGATGGTGGCCGGAATGGTAACCTGCCTAGTACTCGTTTCAAAATTTGCATTTCTAAATTTGATCGCTACACATGTAGCGAATTTTTTTTCTTGTCGAAGTTCATATGCAACACGCTCCGCTTGACCAACAAGTTGCGCTAATAAAATATCTAGGTCAGCCGTATTTTCTTCAAACGTATTTTCGGCAGAAATAGATTTTGACTCGCGGTGTGGCGATACCACCGAATCGCTTTTACCATTTGCTTGACGTATTAACTGCGTACCCCATTTACCAAGCGCCCTTTCAAGTAATACCGGATCAAAATGCAAAATATCGCCAATGGTATGAATACCAAGTGCCAGTAGTGTTTGATGTGATTTTTTTCCAACGCCACCGAGTTTTTCGACGGGCAGTGGGGCTAAAAATTCTTTTTCTTTTCCGGGTGTTACAAATAAATAACCATTGGGCTTTGCTTCATCGGTGGCAATTTTTGCAACCAACTTATTGGTAGCAAGTCCAAATGAAATGGGAAGGCCGGTTTCATCCATAATGGTTTGCCTTAGGCGAATGGTCCATTCGAGTAGATTAAAAAAAGTATCCATGCCTGTAAGGTCTATATAAAATTCATCGATAGAAGCTTTCTCGTATAGAGGCGCATTTGCTGCAATAATATTTGTAACCCAGGCAGAGTATTTTGAATAAAGTCCATAAGAACTTTTTACAATAATAGCGTGTGGACATAGTTCCATGGCTCTTCGCATAGGCATGGCACTGCGTACGCCAAATTTTCGTGCTTCATAACTACAGGTGGTAACAACGCCCCTATCTCTACTGCCTCCAACAACAACAGCTTTGCCAAGCAGTGATGGATCTTGCAGCATTTCAACACTTACAAAAAAAGAATCTAAATCAAAATGGGCAATATAACGCTTAGGGGTTTGCATGGTATTTATGACCTATACACATCTAGTAATCCGTCTGGTAAAATCACGTATACTTTTTTGGCTTCATGATCTATGGAGTCTAAACTTTCGGCATGCAGTGGAATGAGCGCTTCATTACCTTCCAACGAAATTTTTAGTAACACTTGGTGTGGTTGTTCAATCACTTCTTCTATGGGACCTAAATTTTCATCTTCGTCGGTAATTACTTCGTACCCAAGCAGTGCAATAGGTGCCGACTTTCCAGCTAATTTTCTAAAATCACTATCTAATAACCAGGCCTGACGAGAAACAAAACGGGCCGCTGCTTCTTTGGAGCTCACGCCTTCAAAGGATACGTACATCTCTGCTTCATCTTTTGCTTTTGAGCCGCTAATAAAATAAGGCAGGTAAGAACCTTTTTGTTCTTCTACAAAAAGTACTTCCACATCTTTGAGGCTTGTTTTTTTACCAAGCCCGTGCGTTAAAATGAGTTCGCCTTTAACGCCAAATGTGGCTACTAATTTTCCAATATGTACGTATTCACTCATGGCTGCAAATTATTTATAAATTGGGATATTACAGAACTAAAAACGCCCGCAACTTGCGTTGCAGGCGTTTTGTTATAATGCGCTAATAGAGCTATGCTTCTGGAGTTGCTTCCGGAGCCGCTTCTGGAGCTGCTTCTGGTGCATCTGTTGCAGGTGTTTCCACTTCTGCAGCTGGTGCTTCTGGTGCTGCAACCGGCGCTTCTTCTACTTTTACTTCTTCTACTTTTTTAACAACAGGAACGTATACTTTTTTAGCACGAATTTCTGATTTGTGTGCTTCGCTTCTGCGGTTGATATTTGATTCATGCTCATTATGCCAAGCTTCAAACTTAGTCATTGCTGTTGCTTCATCAAATAAACCAAGCTTAACACCACGTAATAAGTGCTTTAAGTAAAGTACGCCTTTGAAAGAAAGGATACGACGAACTGTGTCTGTTGGTTGAGCTCCTTTGTTTAACCAATC
>CANHCY010000083.1 GCA_947459295.1 Chitinophagaceae bacterium | reverse complement strand
AGTTCCACGCTCATACCTTACCACATATTCAGATTCTCCTAAAATATCTCCTAACTTATCTAAATTCGATTGTGTGTATTTCATAGTCAATTACAACAAAAATTGTTCTAACAAATGTAAGCGACTATCCCACCAAAACAAGATTTCAAAAAAATTATTTATTCACATTAATTGCCCTTAGGAACCATTTTTATGACTGGCACAATCATTTCTTCTAAACTTATCCCCCCATGTTGAAAAGTATTTTTATAATAGCCCACAAAGTGATTGTAATTATTGGGATAACACAAGAATCCATCTTCCTTTGCAAACACATAACTAGAGTTTACCGTGGGTACCGGAAGCCCTGCTTTGGTGGGATCTTTAAATGCTAAAACGTCTTTTGCGTCATAGTCTAAATTGCGACCATGCTTGTAGCGTAAATTAGCAGTCGTTTGTTTATCGCCCACAATTTTACACGGCGTATTTACACGCACACTTCCATGATCGGTGGCAAGCACAATTTTAATTTTTTTATCTGCAATTTTTTTAAGCGCCTGGAATAAAGGACTATGTTCAAACCAGCTTTTGGTAAGGCTTCTGTAACTAGACTCATCACTAGCAAGTTCTTTTAACACTTCCATTTCTGTTCTAGCATGACTGAGCATATCTACAAAATTGTAGACAATAACACTGAGGTCGTTTTGCAATAAATTGTGCATGTTGGCAAGCAGCTGTTGCGCGTCTGCGTGGTTCACAATTTTATGATAGCCAACGCGCAAATCTTCCTTTTTTAATTTGGCAAGATGTGCGCGCATAAAGGCCTCTTCGTATAAATTTTTACCGCCTTCGTCGTCGTCATTTTTCCATTCTTCTTTAAACTTCTTTTCAATGTCGATGGGTAGCATGCCAGAAAAAATAGCATTCCGGCAATAATGGGTAGCGGTGGGTAAAATAGAATAAAAAGTATCTTCTTCTAGTACCCTAAAATATTCTTGAAAAATGGGCTGGATGGCCTTCCACTGATCAAACCGTAAATTATCAATTAAAATAAAAAATGTACTTGTTCCTTTCTCTACATGCGGTAACACTTTAAACTGCAGGAGTTGATGACTCATAATGGGCGCATCTGATGCACCCGGCGCCACCCAACTCGCATAATTTTTGCTGATGTATTTAAAAAAAGCAGCGTTGGCTTCCTTTTTTTGCGCTTGTAAAATATCACGCATTTCGGGACTATCCGATTTCTCCATTTCAAGTTCCCAATACACCAGTTTTTTATAAATTTCCATCCACTCATGAAAATCAGGACTCTCCTGAAGCTGCATAAATAGTTTGGTAAATTCTTGTTGATAAGCGGCCGTGGTACTTGCAGCTACCAGGTCTTTTTTGTCCATTATTTTTTTTAGACTTAGGAGTACCTGATTTGGATTTACCGGCTTGATCAGGTAATCACTTATTTGTCTGCCAATCGCCTCATTCATGAGGTTTTCCGTTTCGTTTTTTGTAATCAGCACAACGGGCAAATGGGGATGATCCATTTTAATACGACTCAAGGTTTCAAGTCCGCTCATTCCTGGCATGGTTTCGTCTAATAGCACTACGTCTACAACACTGGACCCCAAGTATTCGACAGCGTCATAGCCATTGGTAAACGTGACTACTTCATAACCCTTCTGTGTTAAAAAGATTTGCTGCGATTGCAGGCTATCCACTTCATCATCAACCCATAAGATCCTTCCTAATTGCATCAATTGTAGGTATTTAGTTAAAAAACGCACCGTAAATCTATTTCATTCTTTGCTATCGAACTTCTATTTGTATTTTCGCAGCAGCCAATAAGTGGCAGTTTAACAATTTAACAACAGGCATGGGAGCTCCAAAAAGAAAAATCATTAACGATCCGGTGTACGGATTTATCACCATCAATCATCCATTGATTTTTTCAATTCTTGCCCATCCTTATTACCAAAGATTAAGAAGGATTACACAAATGGCCATGGGTCAACTTGTGTATCCGGGCGCCGTTCATACTAGGTTTCATCATTCACTCGGCGCTTATCATTTAATGGGTAATGCAGTAAATGAACTAAGAAGTAAAGGAACTGAAATTACGGAAGAAGAAGAGACCGCTGTTAAAGCTGCTATTTTGTTACACGATATTGGACATGGGCCTTATTCGCATGCACTTGAACATGTGGTGGTAAAAGGTGTTCACCACGAAGCACTTTCACTGCAAATTATGCATGAAATGAATACGGCATTTGATGGTCAATTAACACTAGCCATACAAATTTTTACAGGCGCCTACCACAAACCTTTTTTACACCAACTCATTAGCGGACAACTCGATGTAGACCGCATGGACTACCTGAGTAGAGATAGCTTTTTTTGTGGCGTGAGTGAAGGCGTGATTGGTTATGACCGCATTTTAAAAATGTTGGTAGTAGTTGACGGCCAGCTCATGATTGAAGAAAAAGGCATTTATTCGGTCGAAAAGTTTTTAGTGGCACGCCGTCAAATGTACTGGCAAGTATACCTACATAAAACAGTTTTATCTGCCGAAAAAATGTTGGTTAAAATATTAGAGCGCGCGCGTAGCTTGTACACTAGTGCCGATGCTGCCATGCAAACACAGTCTTCACTGGATTATTTTTTAGGTGTTTTTAATGGTACTATGGACGCGCATGCGCTTGCACAGTTTTGTGCATTAGATGACCATGATATCATGCACGCCATAAAGCGATGGAGCGCACATCCAGACAGGGTTTTATCACTTTTGTGTGGCCGTTTTTTAAGTCGTCAACTATACAAAACAACCATTCAATCGGAGCCTTTTTCACCGGCTACTATTGCTGCTAAACAAAAGGAAAGTTTAGATTCTTTTGAATTAGAAGCTTCCGAAGTGGGTTATGTATGTTTTACCGGAGAAGCCACCAATACACTCTATCAAACCAAAGACGAACGCATCAATATTTTATTTAAAGATGGAAGCATTAAAGACATTTCATTAATTGACAATGCGCTAATTCATCAAAACTTATCTGCTGCTATCAAAAAAAATTACATTTGTCAACTACTATAATATTCTAGTATGCAATTTACTGCACAACAAATAGCACTTCTCGTTTCCGGTACCATCCAAGGCAATCCGGATACTACTGTTACTTCTTTTGGAAAAATTGAGGAAGCTGCAGCAGGGCAACTTACTTTTTTAGCGAATCCTAAATACGAAGAATATTTATACACGACAAATGCGTCTCTCATTATTGTAAATGAAAATTTACAATTAGAAAAAAACATAACCGCTACGCTGGTGCGTGTTAAAGACGCTTACTCTGCGTTTGCAACACTTTTAGCAACCTATCAAAATTTAAAAGCACAGCAAAAAAAAGGGATTGAAACGCCAAGTCATATTGCAACAAATGCAACGCTTGGCACAGATGTTTTTGTAGGCGCTTTTGCATACATCGGCGAAAAAGTATCCATTGGCAATAACAGTAAGATTTTTCCTGGGGCTTATATCGCAGAAAATGTTTCTATCGGCAACAACACCACCATTCATGCGGGCGTTAAAATTTATGAAGATTGCGTTATTGGAAATGACGTTATTATTCACGCCGGAACCGTTATTGGAAGTGATGGATTTGGCTTTGCCCCTCAACCTGATGGTAGCTATCAAAAAGTACCTCAAATTGGCAATGTAATTATCGAAGACCAGGTAGAAATTGGAGCAAATACTACAATTGATAGGGCCACAATGGGTTCTACCATTATTAAAAAAGGCGTTAAACTAGACAACCTCATACAAATTGCCCATAATGTAGAAATTGGCAGCCAAACCGTTATTGCAGCACAAACTGGTATCAGCGGCAGCACCAAGCTTGGACAAAAAATCATGATTGGCGGTCAGGCGGGTATAGCGGGACATTTAACCATCGCAAACGGGGTTAAAATAGCCGGCGGGGCAGGTGTCACCAAAAACCTAGCCGGCGAAGGAAAATCATACGCAGGCTTCCCTGCAGAAGACGCAAAACAGTCTTTAAAAGCCCAGGTTTACACCAGACAACTCCCAGAATTGGAAAAAAGGGTTAAAGAATTGGAAAAATTAGTTACACAATTGCTTCAAAATGGGTCTAAATAGACCAAAACAGTGGTTTAACCACCCATAAATCATATTTTTGCGCTAGATTTTATTGAATTTAACATTCTAGCATGGACCAACATTTT
>CANHCY010000082.1 GCA_947459295.1 Chitinophagaceae bacterium | reverse complement strand
CCCACATGCACAATTAAAAAGAGCACTAGAAAAATTCCAGTAAAACCCATCACCAGTTTTTTACCAACCGATGATGTAAAGACTTGTTTCCAGGTCATAATGAACGTTTTGTGTTTTTAAAATCGGTGCAAAAATAGCACAGGAAACGATGCCTTTCTTTATTCGAGCAACTTTTTTCGCAGGACTAATGCACATCTTTAAACAGTCTATTCGCCGTTTACATAAAAAGAGCCCCCTTTAACCATTAAGAACTGTATTTTTGGACCATGTTTAAGTTATTCGGCATATTATGGAATAGTTTTAGAATGGCTGTTCAGGAACTTAGGGTCAATAAGCTCCGTACATTCCTTTCTTTGTTCGGAATTACCATTGGTATTTTTTGCATCATTGGCGTATTAGCCACTGTAGATAGTTTAGAACGCAAAGTTCAAAACGATATTAAAGCTTTTGGTAACAATACTATTTACATTGATAAGTGGAGTTATGCGGGTGGTCCCGATTATCCTTGGTGGAAATATGTAAAACGTCCAGTGCCAAAAATTGAAGAAATGCGTTTTGTAAAAGCAAAATGTGACCTTGCTGCTAACACTTCTTTTTTTTGTTCATCTACCGTAAATGTAAGCTACCTAAATAGTATTTTAAGTGGCGTTAGTATTTATGGAATTACCGAAGATTTTAATAACATACAAACCCTAGAAATCGCTGCTGGACGCTATTTGAACGAATCTGAGTTTACCAGAGGTACAACATCAACAGTTATTGGAAATTTGGTTGCCGACGAATTATATGGAGGTGCACAAAAAGCAGTAGGCAAACAAATTACTTTCAACGGAAAGCATTTATATATAGTTGGAGTCATTAAAAAGCAAGGCCAAAGTTTAATTGATGGTTTTAATTTTGATGAGTGTATGATTACCTCCTACAGGTATTTTTCCGGCATATACAATCCAGACAATGCAAGCCCTTATATTATGGTGCAGGGTAGGCCGGGTGTTTCCTCTGCTGCCTTAGCTGAAGAGTTGCGTGGTGTGATGCGTCAACTGCGTCGATTGAGTCCAAGCGAAGAGGATAATTTTTCTTGTAATGATGTTGCCCAGTTTAGTGAAGTAGTGGGTGGTTTTTTTGGTAAGGTAACCGCTGGTGGATGGGCTATTGCAGGATTAAGTTTAATTGTAGGTGCTTTTGGTGTGGCTAATATTATGTTTGTAACGGTGCGTGAAAGAACCAGTCAGATTGGTCTTAAAAAGGCCCTAGGCGCAAAACGTCGAACAATTTTAACAGAATTTTTACTAGAAAGCGCCTTCTTATGTATACTAGGCGGCCTATTTGGTTTACTATTAGTTTGGTTACTAGCCATGGGGCTCAGTGCCGTACTACCGTTCCCAATATTTATCGCACCCAATATTGTATTTTTGGCGCTAAGCATTTGTATTATTTTGGGCATTGTATCGGGAATTATTCCAGCATCTATTGCTGCAAAAATGGATCCGGTGGTAGCCATTAGAACCAAATAATTAGAACAAAAAATAATGCCGGTAACCATTTTAGCCATCGAATCTTCTTGTGACGAAACTTCTGCATCTGTATGCGTAGATGGGGCTATTTTATCCAACTTTATTGCCAACCAAACCGTGCATGAAACATTTGGTGGTGTAGTGCCAGAACTTGCGAGTAGGGCACACATGCAAAATATTGTTCCCGTTGTAGATACTGCTTTACAAAAAGCATTTCCTGAAATTCCAACAAGTGCAGAGCGTCTTCAAAAGCTTGATGCCATTGCGTTTACGCAGGCGCCTGGTTTGATAGGAAGTTTGCTCGTAGGTGCGCAATTTGCAAAATCGTTAGCACTGTCTTTGCAAAAACCACTCATTGCTGTACATCATATGCAGGCGCATGTACTCGCTAATTTAATTCCGGAACACCGTCCAAGTTTTCCATTTTTATGTTTAACGGTAAGCGGTGGTCATACACAAATTGTTCTTGCTAATAGTCCAACCAATCTCCAAATTATTGGTGAAACCATCGACGATGCAGCGGGCGAGGCTTTTGATAAATCAGCAAAGTTATTGGGGCTGCCTTACCCGGGTGGTCCCTTAATTGATAAGTATGCAAAAGAGGGTAATCCGCTCGCATTTAAATTTGCAGAACCTCAAATTCCGGAGCTCAATTTTAGCTTTAGCGGACTTAAAACGTCCATCTTATATTTTTTACAAAAGCAGGAGCCTGGTTTTATAGAAGCCAATTTAAACGATTTATGCGCCTCCGTGCAGCACGCCATTGTAACTATTTTAATTAAAAAGCTACAAAAAGCCGTGGTGCAAACCGGTGTTAAGCAGGTTTGTATTGCTGGTGGCGTAAGTGCCAATAGTGGTCTTCGAAACGCACTAGTAGAAGCTGATAAAAAGTACAAATGGGAGCCTTTTGTGCCTCCATTCGAATATTGCACAGACAACGCTGGTATGATTGCTATAACCGCTTATTATCAGTATTTAGCGGGCCAGTTTACAAGTTTGGACGCAAGTCCTAGTGCGCGGGCAGTTTGGGCGTAAAACGCAACGCTGTAGTTTGACTCCATAGTTTACCCATTTATTTTAGCGGATTTATTGCAGCTTTAATTGTAATTTTGCGCCCTCAAACCCTGATTTATTTTATGATTAGTGCTAGAAATATTACCCTCGCTTATGGTAAGCGTGTACTTTTTGACGAAGTAAATATCAATTTCATTAAAGGAAATTGTTATGGCGTTATTGGTGCCAATGGTGCTGGTAAGTCTACTTTTTTAAAAATCCTTAGTGGAGAAATTGAACCCAACAAAGGAACCGTGGATATTACGCCAGGTGAGCGTATGAGCTTTTTAAAGCAAAACCAATTTGAATTTGATACCTGTACGGTTTTAAATACCGTTCTCATGGGCCACAAAAAAATGTGGGAAATCATGCATGAACGTGAAGCCATTTATGCCAAAGCAGATTTTTCTGAAGAAGATGGTTTAAGAGCAGGAGAGTTGGAAGGCGAGTTTGGTGAAATGGGAGGTTACACTGCAGAAAGTGACGCCGCAACACTACTGAGTAGTTTAGGTATTAAAGATGATATGCATGCAAGTGCTATGCAAGATATTCCGTCTAATATGAAAGTGCGTGTGCTTTTAGCGCAAGCATTATTTGGTAACCCAGATATATTATTACTCGATGAACCTACCAATGGACTTGATATTGAAACGATTGGTTGGTTAGAGAACTTTTTAGCAGAATACGAAAATATTGTACTCGTTGTAAGTCACGACAGACACTTCTTAGACACAGTGTGTACGCACGTTGCAGACGTTGACCGTGCAAAAATTAAAACCTTTACCGGTAACTATACTTTCTGGTATGAGTCTTCTCAATTAATGAGTAGACAAGTAAATGATAAGAATAAAAAAGTAGAAGAAAAGCGTCAAGCGCTTATCGATTTCATTGCGCGTTTCTCTGCCAATGCTTCTAAAAGTAAGCAAGCAACGTCTAGAAAAAAGGCGCTAGAAAAATTAACCATCGAAGAAATTGAACCATCAAACCGTAAATATCCAGGTATCATTTTCCAACCACTGCGTGAAGTTGGAAACCAGATTTTGAACGTGGAGAATTTGAAAAAAACGGTGGATGGAAGAACCCTATTTGATAAAGTAACTTTTAGCGTTAACAAAAACGAGAAAATTGCTTTCATTAGTAAGGATCCATCTGCGGTTACGCATTTCTTTGATGCGATCAATGAAATTACGGTTCCGGATGCAGGTAAGTTTGAGTGGGGTACCACCATCACTAAAGCATATTTACCAGTAGAAAATGGGGAATTTTTTACGGAAGGTTTAACCCTTATGGACTGGTTAAGACAATATGTTCCTGCGCACGTAACAGACGCCGACGAGCCGTTTATCAGGGGCTTTTTAGGAAAGATGTTGTTTAGTGGAGACGATATCATGAAAAAAACCAATGTATTGAGTGGAGGAGAAAAAGTGCGTTGTATGGTTAGTCGAATGATGCTGCAAAATCCAAACCTTATTGTGCTCGATCAGCCTACTAACCACCTCGACCTAGAAAGTATCCAAAGTTTTAACGAAGGATGTATCAGTTTCCCAGGTGTGGTGCTCTTAACTTCTCACGATCATACGTTTATGCAAACCGTGGCAACGCGGATTATTGAGTTAACGCCAAAAGGCATTATTGATCGATTAATGACTTTTGATGAATACATGGAAGACAAACGCGTGCAAGAATTGAGGACTGAGATGTATAGCTAAGTAGCTGAAAATGAGTAAAATAGGGTGTAAATAACCCGCAATAGATAAATTATTTAAAAAAAGGGATTTTCGTATTGGTAATTTGAAGCATTTCCTTACCTTTGCCGTCCCGAAAAAAATAGAGTCATGGCAAGAGTATGTCAAGTTACAGGTAAAAAGCCGATTGTTGGAAATAGTGTTTCACACTCTAACATCAAAACAAAGCGTCGTTTCTTACCTAATTTACAGAAAAAGCGTTTCTTTTTCGCTGAAGAAGACCGTTGGGTTTACCT
>CANHCY010000081.1 GCA_947459295.1 Chitinophagaceae bacterium | reverse complement strand
GTAGTGTTAAACTAAGCAAAGTTTTTAACGGATAAAACCTCTGGTTATGAAAAAAATTAAAATAACTCAGATCAAAAGTGGTATTGACAGATCTGAGCGCCAAAAACAAACTTTAATTGCATTAGGTCTAAGAAAACTAAATGCATCTAAAGAAGTAGAAGCAACTCCTCAAATTTTAGGAATGGTAAACAAAGTGAGCCATTTAGTAAAAGTAGAAGAGATCGCTTAATACTTTTAAAAGCATGTATACGTTATTATAAAAATGAGTCAATTATTCAATTGATTCATTTTTATTTAATTCGATACTCATAAATTTTTATTATTTAACAATTGCGAGGGGTGATACCCCGTAAGTTCAAAATCAAACAAACATGAAACTACACAATTTAAAACCAGCAGAAGGATCTACGCACAAAGCAATCCGTATTGGTCGTGGTGAAGCATCTGGTAAAGGTGGTACTTCTACAAAAGGTAACAAAGGTGGTCAAAGCCGTGCTGGTTACAAAAGCAAAATGGGTCACGAAGGTGGTCAAATGCCTATTCAACGTCGTGTTCCAAAGCGTGGGTTTAAAAACAACAATCGTATCGAATTTAAAGTATTTAACCTTGGTCAAATCGATCAATTGGTTGAGAAATATGCTTTCACTGAATTTAGCTTAGAAAATTTATACATCAACGGTTTAATTAGCCGTACGGATCGTGTAAAAGTATTAGCAAATGGCGAATTAAAGGCTAAACTTACATTTAAGGTAAATGCTGCAAGTGACAAGGCAAAAGCTGCTGTTGAAGCTGCAGGCGGAACCCTTGAAATTGTAAAGTAATTTCCCGTAAATTGCCAATGGCTTAGCCATGGTAAATACTATTAACGCTACAATTGCATTTAAGTGAAAAAACTAATTCAAACATTAAAACATATCTGGGCAATCGATGAGCTACGTAACAAAATTGTTGTTACGCTTGCCCTAGTACTAACGTATCGTATTGGTACGCAGATTACCCTTCCTGGTATTGATCCTAATAAAATAGAAGCTGCTTCCGCTGCAGCGCAAGGAAATGGCTTACTTGGCATATTTGATATGTTTGCAGGTGGTGCATTTTCTCAAGCATCTATTTTAGCACTTGGTATCATGCCATATATTTCCGCTTCGATTTTTATGCAATTAATGACCATCTTGGTTCCTCAGTTGCAAAAAATTCAGAAAGAAGGAGATAGTGGACGTAAAAAAATTAACCAATGGACACGCTACCTAACAGTCATTGTTACAGCGTTCCAAGCGGGTGCTTACGTTGCTTACTTAAACAGCCCAGGATATGCGCCAGCAATCATTGCAGCGTATGCGCCTTACTTCTGGTTTTCTACCGTTATCACATTAACAGCAGGTACACTTTTTGTAATGTGGTTAGGTGAAAAAATTCAGGATAAAGGTTTAGGTAATGGTACCTCTATCATTATCATGGTTGGTATCTTAGCTCGTTTACCACAATCAATTATTCAGGAGTTTAGTGCAAAGGGCCAAAAAGGCGGCGGTGGACTTTTAATATTTTTAATTGAAGTTGCAATTTTAGTAACCATTGTTATGGGTCTAATTATCCTTGTACAAGGGGTTCGTAAAATTGCAGTGAACTATGCAAAGCAAATAGTTGGCAGCCGTCAATTTGGTGGTGCGCGTCAATTTTTACCTGTTAAAGTAAACAGTGCTGGTGTAATGCCAATCATTTTTGCACAAGCAATTATGTTCTTACCTACACTTGTTTCTTTTACTAATTTAGATTCGGCACAAGGAATCGTAAAAGTATTCAACGACCACAGTAGCTGGCCTTATATGGCAATATACTCTATCATGGTTATTGGATTCACCTTCCTTTATACGGCACTTATCTTTAATCCAAAACAAATTTCTGAAGATTTAAAACGCAATAACGGATTTGTGCCAGGTGTTAAGCCAGGACAACCTACTGCCGATTATATTGGAGCCATCATGGATAAAATCACTTTACCAGGCGCCATCTTTTTAGCCCTTGTAGGTATTATGCCAGGCTTTGCGCAACGCTTAGGTGTTACACAAGGATTTAGCTCTTTCTTTGGAGGCACTTCATTATTAATTATGGTAGGTGTTGTACTTGATACACTTCAACAAATTGAAACTTATTTATTAATGCGTCAATACGATGGATTAATGGAAGGTGGACGTGTACAAGGCAGACAAGTTGATACTGCAAGTGGCATGTAATATTATTTGACAAAACGATAATAAAACCTGTCAGTGCTTGTGGCCTGACAGGTTTTCTTTTTTAACAATGACCCGACGAAATATTGGTATGATATATAAAACAGAAGCAGAAGTAGCCCTAATGAAAGAGGCAGCTTTGCTAGTGAGTAAAGCACTTGCAACAGTAGCTGGTTTTATAAAGCCTGGCGTTACTACTTTGCAAATTGATAAGTTGTGCGAGACAGTCGTAAAAGACCATGGAGCCGTTCCTTCTTTTTTTAATTATCGAGGTTATCCCTTTAATATTTGCGCCTCTGTGAATGATGTGGTGGTACATGGTTTTCCAAATGAAACACCCATTAAAAATGGAGACATTGTTTCTATCGATCTAGGGGTTATTTTAAATGGCTGGCACGGCGATCATGCCTATAGTTTTATTGTAGGTGAAGTGGCGCCCGAAATTTTAAACCTTGTAAAAGTTACCAAAGAATCTTTGTACAAAGGCATCGAAAAAGCAACGGTTAATAACCGTATTGGTGACATTTCATATGCGATTCAAGAGCATACTGAATTTAAAAACGGATACGGTGTTGTGCGTGAATTAGTAGGGCATGGGCTTGGTAGAAATTTACATGAAGACCCGCAAGTACCTAACTATGGCAAGCGAGGTAACGGACCAAAAATGAAAGAAAATTTAGTACTCGCTATTGAGCCTATGATTAATTTAGGTACGCATAAAGTGTATACCGATGATGATGGCTGGACGGTTAAAACGCAGGATGGAAAAGTGTCTGTGCATTTTGAACATGATATTTGCGTGAAAAGAAATGAGGCGTTGATACTTTCTGATTTCAGTATTATTGAAGCCGCAGAAAAATTAAATACCAATTTAAATAGTAGCTATTATTAATTTTTTATACAACTACCATGCATGAAAAATTAGTAGTAATAGGTGGTGGTGCTGCAGGTTTTTTTTGTGCAGTAAATGCAGCTCGTTTGCATCCTGGTTTGCAAGTATTACTTGTAGAAAAATCAAATAAGTTACTCGCTAAAGTAAAGATAAGTGGTGGCGGCAGGTGTAATACAACGCATGCCTGTTTTGATCTTCCGGAGCTTGTGCAAAAATATCCGCGTGGTCAAAATTTTTTAAAAAAAACATTTCATTGGTTTAATACACAAAACACCATCGAGTGGTTTGCGGAGCGCGGCGTTGATTTACACACGGAAGCGGATGGACGCATGTTTCCTACAACCAATGATTCCCAAACGATAATTGATTGTTTGTTAAAAGAAGCAGACAAATACAAAGTTCAAGTTCAAATACAAACTGCAGTTGAAAAAATTACCGTAAATGATGCGGGTGTTTTTTTATTACAAACATCAAGCAAAACAATCGAAGCCAATTATGTATGTGTAGCAGCGGGTGGATTTCCAAAAGCACATCAGTTTGATTTTATTACAAGTCTTGGGCATACCATCGAAGCGCCCGTTCCTTCATTATTTACATTTAACATGCCTGGTAATCCTATTAAGGAACTCATGGGTGTAAGTGTGCCAGAAGCGCAAGTAAAAATTGCAGGAACAAAAATTATGGCAACCGGCCCACTGCTTATTACACACTGGGGAATGAGTGGCCCCGCTATTTTAAAATGCTCGGCATGGGGCGCAAGAGAACTTGCTAATTTAGGTTATGCGTTTACCATTCGTGTGAATTGGATACCAACATACGCAGAGCAGGACCTACGCACTGCTTGGCCTCTTATTCGGGCAGAGCAAGGCAATTCCAAATTAGGTGGGCGTAATCCTTTTGAATTACCGGGTAGATTGTGGCTTCATTTACTAGGTGTTTGTGGCATTGATGCAGGGGTCACCTGGGCAACCCTCACTGCGGCGGCCCAAAACAAGCTCATCACTGCCTTAACGGCGTTTGAGTGTAAAGTGAGTGGCAAAACCACGTTTAAAGACGAATTTGTTACTTGTGGGGGCATAAAATTATCCGAAATTGACGCCAATACCATGCAAAGCAAGCGCCATAAAGGACTTTATTTTGCGGGTGAAATCATGGATATCGATGGCATTACGGGCGGCTTTAATTTTCAAAATGCTTGGACTTCTGGATGGATCGCCGCTAAGTCTATTGCCGATGCCGCAAAAAATGTCTAAAACCTATTATTTATTGGGTATTTGATGGTTTTTTTTACTCCTTTTTTCATACTTTTGCAACCCCGAATTCATTAAACCATCGGGGTTATTTTATGCAAATTTTCCGTAAACAATTAAACGCAGATGCTCAGGACAGCACTGGTGCCGAGGCAACAGCTGTAACTGCGACAACAAATGCCCCTGCAGCAGCGCCAGTTGTAGAAACTGCGCACGATG
>CANHCY010000080.1 GCA_947459295.1 Chitinophagaceae bacterium | reverse complement strand
GGTGGGGTATGATAAAGCGTGGAATGGTCAGTACAATGGAAGTCCTCTACCCATTGGTACCTACTACTATATTATCAATCCTAAAAATGGACGAAAAATAATAACAGGCTCTGTTACGATTATAAAATAAGTAGTGCGTAATTAAACCCTCAATAGCCCTGCCTTATAAAGTGTTGTAACCGGTTTATTATCCCAGAAAAGTTCAAAATCTTCGAGGCCCGCAGCTTCATAACTTTCTTTAACAGCGGCATAGGACATACCAGAATTTACACCAATAGTTAAAGCTGCAAGTATTTCAAGTAACCACTTCCCTTGCGCTGGATCTATCGCAATATTTAATGGCGCTTTATTGGTTTGAAAAAGAAAATTCATTTCTTCCCACTGATTGCCTTTTTTAGAACGCTGAACAATACTGGTTTCCGGCGTTCCGCCCAACCAAATAACTCTATAATTGGTGGCGCTATTATAATCGGGCGTTACAAGTGCAGTAGCAATATAATCAGGTGCAATAGAGGTTTTAGGCGTTTTAAAATCAAACCATTTATGTAGTGGAAAATCAAAACAGGCGCCATGCATGTAATTGAGTAATGCCTTTTTTAATCCGTATCCATATATTTCATGATCAGCACCTGTAGGATCAATATGTACAATATCATTGTTTGCAAAAGTCCCAATTTCATTTGTTTGCTTGATCACTTTAAACTTATCAGGATCAAGACCAACCGGACTATGCGCTGTCATGGTAAATAAATGCCAAAACGCAGATTGCAACACACCTGTTTCAAACATTTGACGCACCATTTCTAGTGAATCAATTGTTTCTTGCTCTGTTTGTGTAGGAAATCCATACATCAAATAGGCGTGCACCATTATACCAGCTTCTGAAAAATGCTGGCTAACTTTTGCCACCTGCGCTACCGTAATACCTTTATCAATTAATGCTAAAAGTCTATCTGATGCTACTTCTAGCCCACCACTCACGGCAATACATCCCGCCGATTTTAATAACTGACATAAATCGCGCGTAAAGCTTTTTTCGAACCTTACATTGGCCCACCAACTCACTACTAATTTTCTGCGTATAATTTCTATAGAAAGCGCTTTCATTAAGGATGGTGGCGCGGCTTCATCTACAAAATGAAACCCGGTTTGACCAGTTTGTGCAATCAGTGTTTCCATCCTATCCACCAGCAATGATGCAGTAACAGGCTCGTATGTTTTTATATAATCGAGTGAGATATCACAAAAAGTACATTTACCCCAGTAACATCCATGTGCCATGGTTAATTTATTCCAGCGTCCATCACTCCATAAACTATGCATGGGATTGACTACTTCAATAGCTGAAATATATTTGTCTAGTAAGAGCCCCGAATAATCGGGCGTACCCACATTTGCTTGTTTATAATCGGGCCAAATAGAATTATTGATATACTGCACTTTACCATCTACAAGGGTGAAACAACGCTTTAATTCCTGCGCAGATATCTTACCATCTAAATGATTGATTAATACTTCGAGCGGTGCTTCCCCATCATCAAGTGTAATAAAATCATAAAATTCAAACACGCGTGGGTCTGATAATGAGCGGAGCTCGGTATTCGCAAAACCACCACCCATGGCCACTTTGATAGATGGGAATTTATTTTTTATATACTGTCCACACCTAAGTGAAGTATATAAATTTCCTGGAAATGGCACAGACAAACAAACAAGTGAAGGAGCAACTTTAAATATATGCTGCTCTAGTATTTGTAGTAAAATAGTATCGATATAAGTTGCCGGTGCATTAAGTGCTGTATACAATTCATCAAAACTATTAGCCGACCTTCCTAAACTTTCAGCGTATCTACTAAAGCCAAAATAAGGATCAATGGTGTCTTTAATTAAATTGCCCAAGTCTTCTAGGTACATGGTAGCAATATGCTTGGCCTTATCCTGTTTACCCATGCTACCAAATGCAAAATGCAAATCATCCATTTGATCAAAAGCACTGGCCTCTGGTAAAAATTGTCGAGTAGCAATTAAATGCGCAAGTGTAGGTTGCTTGCCTTGTAAAAAAACAATGACGCTATCAATGGTATTAATGTAGCGTTCTTTAAGTGAAACAATACGAGCACAATTTGCGTTAAACGAGCCAGCATGCTTAGCCTCAATAGCTGTAAATAATTGAATAAGCCCTTCTTTACAAAAAATAGCTAGCGTTACTTCTATACCGAGGTCTGCCTGTTCGCTTTTAATATTTTTAGTATTAAAAAATCCTTTTAAATAAGCAGTAGCCGGATACGGCGTATTAAGCTGCGTAAAAGGTGGCGTAACTAATAATACAGGTGCATCCAAGGGTTTCTAATTATGGAGTAAAATTAGGGTTATTTTTTCTTGGCCCCTCTTTTGATAGGCTTCTTGTATTTTTTTTGCATCACGTCCCTTCTGCTCGTTTTTACATTTGACTTGCTGTTTTTTGCAGATTTTTCATGAAAGGCAGGACCCGCAGTGCTCACCACTTTTTTAACTTTCTGAGAGATTTCCTTCATGATTACTTTAGGAATTTCATCTTCTGTTAATACAGTAGAAATTTCAACATCCGCAGGGATTTCAACTACCGGAACCTGGTATTGCATCAGCGATTCGATGGCTTCTAATAATGCCGCTTCTTTGGGTGTTGAAAAGGTAATAGCAATACCCTTTTTATCAAATCTACCTGTTCTACCAATGCGGTGAATATAGTTTTCCGGAACATCCGGTGTATCAAAATTGATAACATGCGTTACTTCTGCGATGTCAATACCTCTCGCTACAATGTCCGTTGCAATTAAAAATTGATAGGCACCTTCTTTAAAAAGTCTAACGGTATTAAAACGGTGATTTTGTTCTTTATTAGAATGTATGACTCCGACCCTTCCTTCAAACTTTGAAGCAACAGATTCAAACATCTGATCTGCTAATTTTTTGGTGGCTGCAAAAATCAAAACCTTTTGCATGCTTGCATCTCCCGTAATTAAATGAGCGAGCAAATTTACTTTGGTATTAAAGTTAGGAACCTGGTATAATTGTTGTTCAATATTTTCAAGTGGTGTTCCGGCAGGTGCAGCTTCGATAATTTCAGGTGCATTAAAAAACGTATCAATCAGCGCGGTAACCTCTGGGGTAATGGTTGCAGAAAATAAAAGATTTTGTCTTTTTTGAGGAAGTAAATCCATGATATTTTTGAGCTGGGTACGAAAGCCTAAATTGAGCATTTCATCCATTTCATCAATCACCAGTTTTTTAATGTACTTGGTTTTAAAAGCACCATTCATGGCTAAATCATAGAGCCTACCAGGCGTTGCCACAATTATATCCGCTCCTTTTTCTACTTCAATTTGCTGCGTATTAATATTAACACCGCCATACACCCCTATAGCCACCAAACTCATATAACTCGACAACTTATTGATAGTTTCAACTACCTGCACCACAAGCTCTCTGGTTGGAACAACAATTAATATTTGAGGATCTTTATTTTTATCGAATTTCCACTGACGGAGACAAGGGAGTAGATAGGCAATTGTTTTACCCGTTCCCGTTTGTGCAATGCCACAAACGTCTTTACCAGACATAGCCACAGAAAACACTTTTTGCTGAATAGTGGTAGGTGTTGTATAACCTAGATCATCTAGAGCCGAAAATAGCGCTGTATTTAAATTTAAATCGTTGAATGTCATGAGAGCACGAAGTTAGCGCTATAATTTAATGATTAGGTCGTATTTATGTAAAAGTCCCATAGCCCCTTGTACCGAATGCTTGGACTTTTTAACTCGGTTTGCATCCATATCAATAGTATAGTTGTAAGAAGTAGTAAAGTCTACTTTTTCAAGGGTAGAATTATCAAATTTTGCATGTAGCAAATCACAATCATCAAATAAGGCTGTGTTTAAATCGGCGTTTGAAAAATCCACCGATTTAACTGAAGACTTTACAAAATGCAAGCCTTTTATTTTAGTTCCGTAAAAAGATGCATTATCAATAATACAGTTGTTAAAAGAAACACCCAACCCATACTCTTTGCATGAATCAAATAAAATGCCAATGAGTTTGCAACCCACAATAATTGTATCATTAAAAACAACCTGATTTACTTTAACAACACTCATGTCACAATCTGTGAATGTACAATTGATAAAAATAGATCCGCTCAAATCGATGCCAATAAAACTGCATTTTATAAAACTGCAGTTTTCATATTCACCAATGGTAAATGGCTGAACCTGAAAATCGATTTGCTCAAACGCTTGGTCTTCGGTTAGTTTCATGCTTTAAAATTTTGCAAGATTGCCGTCACTACGTTCCGGCATCCTTGACAGGGGTTCGATAACCACAAATGAGTCCATTTGCTTCGCAAATGTCCTACGCTTTGGTTTTTTTTCACTCGCGATTTCAAGCGGGGCTTGAATCGCTCGCTTATAAAAACCAAAAGCCTCAGCTTTCGCTGAGGCTTTATTTGTGGTTGTCGGGAAGACAGGATTCGAACCTGCGACCCCCTGGTCCCAAACCAGATGCGCTACCGGCCTGCGCCACTTCCCGATTTTGTAGTTTGCCGCTTTTTTAAAGTGCGGTGAG
>CANHCY010000079.1 GCA_947459295.1 Chitinophagaceae bacterium | reverse complement strand
GCAGCCATGGCATACTGAGTATTGCCATTTGAAGTTTGAGTATTCAGATTGAAGTGCTAATTACACAACGCACTGCATGCTTACACCAACAATAACCTATGCTGTCAAAACCAGTACGACCCCATAGCTGTGCGGTTAGCAAAAAGCCAACAGCAAAGGTAACACTATTTATAGACTTATTTAAATAATCTCCAAAAGTCGAGACCTAAAGCGTACACCATTAAACTCAATAAAAGCACCATACCCACCATTTGTGCGTATTCCATAAACTTATCGGAAGGTTTACGTTTGGTAATCATTTCATAGAGCGTAAAGAGTGCATGTCCCCCATCGAGTGCCGGGATAGGTAAAATATTCATAAAAGCAAGTATGATAGAAAATATACCTGTTAATGTCCAAAAACGTTCCCAATCCCAAGTACCCGGAAAAGTATTCCCAATACTTATAACACTACCTAACGAATCGCTTGCGGCTACTTTGCCGGTAAAAATTTGTTTGATGCCGGTAACATAACGGTCCAGCGTTTCCCATGTTTTTGTAAAACCTACCGGAATAGATTCAAAAAAGCCATAGGTTTTTGTGTTCGTGCCAAATAATACGAGTGGGTTTTTTCCAAAAAATCCAAGCTTTCCTTTTTCGTTTACTTTAACACGCACGTCTACTGTATCAGCACCACGAAGCACTGTTAAACTCACAATCGAATCTTCATATCCTTTTTTTAATTGATCAAACTCGTGATAAAATAAAAACGGTTTATTATTGAAGGCAATGAGTTGGTCATTTTTCAAAAGTGCATCTTTTGTAAAGACAGCGGTACTTGACACTGAATCTACAATGGCTGGATAGCGTGGCATCACAAGTGATGTTTCGTTGGCCACTTTGGCAAGTTTTGAAATAAATCCTTCTGGTACTTGCAAATCAAATGCACTATCATTTCTTGTTACTTGTAAAACTTTGGCATCACCTAAAACCATTTCAGCTTCGAGTGTTCCAAAAGCTTCGAGTGGTTTGCCATCAATACCTACCACATTATCTCCATCTTTAATGCCTATTGATTTTGCCAATGAATCAGCAACAATACCATTTTTTAAATTTTTAACAGGCAAGTATTCTTCACCCCATACCCAGGTAATACCAATAAATATAACAATGGCAAGCACCACATTTACAAGCACCCCGCCAATCATAATAATCAACCGCTGCCAAGCTGGCTTAGATCTAAACTCATGTGGTTCTGGAGGCTTACTCATCTGCTCTTTATCCATACTCTCATCAATCATGCCGGCAATTTTTACATAGCCGCCAAATGGGACCCATCCAATGCCATATTCAGTTTCCCCTTTTTTCTTTTTCCAAATACTAAACCAAGGATCAAAGAATAAATAAAATTTGTCGACCCTACAGTTAAATAATTTAGCTGGGATAAAATGCCCAAGCTCGTGTAGGGTTACTAAAATTGAAAAAGATAAAATAAACTGTCCGGCCTTAACGCCAACACTTAACCAATCTATCATTAATAAAGTCATATGAATATTAAATTACGTTCAATTATAAATGTATAAGTGAAGCTGCAAAACTTCTTGCTTCACCATCACTCTCAAAATAATCTTCGAGTGTTGGCTTTTCGATGAATGGCATTTTTTGAATGGTTTGTTCCACTACTTCTGTCATATCTAAAAATCCAATTCTATTTCTTAAAAATGCATATACGGCAATTTCATTGGCTGCATTTAAAACACAAGGTAAGTTGCCGCCCTTATGCAATGCCTCTATGGCCAGTGCTAAATTTCTAAAGGTTTTGGTATCCGGTTCGTCAAACGTTAACGTGTTTGGTTTTCTGAAATCGTAGCGCGGAAAATCATTTTCGATACGCTGCGGAAAGGCAAGTGCATACTGAATGGGAAGTTTCATATCAGGAAGTCCCATTTGCGCTTTGATACTCCCATCATCAAATTGCACCATGCTATGGATAATACTTTGCGGATGTATCACCACTTCAATTTGCGAAGGTTGCAAATTGAATAACCACTTGGCTTCAATCATCTCAAGCCCTTTATTCATGAGGGTTGCAGAGTCTACGCTAATTTTTGCACCCATACTCCAGTTAGGATGTTGTAGCGCATGATCACGTTTTACATTCACCAAAAAATTAGGTTTTTTACCTAAAAATGGTCCACCGCTCGCCGTTAAAATAATACGCTCAATTTTATTACGCCCTTCTCCTACTAAACATTGAAATATGGCAGAGTGCTCAGAGTCTACTGGAATAATGGGTACTCTTTTTTCCATCGCCATTTGCATCACAATATCACCTGCTACCACAAGTGTTTCTTTGTTGGCAAGCGCAATTGGTTTGCCGCATGAAATGGCTTTTAAAGTTGGTTTTAATCCTGCATAACCTACAATAGCCGCAAGCATCATATCATAACAATCAAGTGCTGCTACTTCAACAAGTGCTTGCTCTCCTGCAAAAACTTTAATGTCGGTTTTTGCAAGTGCTTCCTTTACGGTTAAGTATTTTTTTTCGTCTCCAATTACAACGACGTTTGGGTTAAACTGTAAAGCCTGCGAAATTAAAAGTGCATCGTTGCTTTGTGCTGTTAGCACTTCGGCACTAAATAGTGTTGGGTTGGCCGCAATCACTTCAAGTGCCTGCGTTCCTATGGAACCTGTAGAGCCGAATATGGCGATCCTTTTTTGACTACTCATATTGATATGGGTATTTTCCAACCCTCATTTTTTACTGCCACAAGATAAGATAAAATTAAACTACAATTCGGGGGCAAGGTAGTTTGAAAGTGCATCTGCTAAAACCCGGTCATTACTGAGCCTTGGCACTTTATTTTGACCGCCCAATTTGCCAATTGAACGCATGTACTGCACAAAAGCATCTTTTTGAAGGGGCCTTATTTTTAAAGGCTCTAAAATGGCGCCTTTAATGAGGTCGTCATAATATACATTTTGTTGACGCATAGCGGCGTCTAACTGGGAAGCAAAATCTGCCATATCAGAAGGCGCTTTTTCAAATGCAATAAACCATTCGTGGTAACTTTTTCCAGCATCATCTACACCAGCTACAAACGGTGCCACCGTAAATTCGGTAACACTGGTATTTGTTTGAGCTGTTACTTGTAAAAGTGCAGCTTCTACTTCTTCACCAATTACATGTTCTCCAAATGCAGAAATAAAATGTTTGATTCGACCTGATACAATAATTTTATAAGGGTCTAGACTTACAAATTTTACCGTGTCGCCAATATTATATCCCCATAGTCCAGCATTGCTATTGATGATGAGCGCATAATTTTTACCAAGCTCAACCTCCTGTAAACAAAGCCTTGTAGGGTTTTCAGCAAAAATTTCATCGGCTGGAATAAATTCAAAAAAGATACCGCTGTTGGTATTTAATAATAAACCAGATTCTGTTTGCGTATTTTGAAAAGCAAAAAATCCTTCACTTGCGGGAAAGAGTTCTACGGTATCAATTTTCCGACCAATGCTTTCAAATAATTTGGCTTTGTAGGGTTCAAAATTAACACCCCCTTGCACCATCACATTAAAATTAGGAAACAGCTCGCCTACTTTTTTATGGGTGGTAGCTTCTAATCTATCAAAATACATTTGAACCCATGGTGGTATGCCACTAATTAATGTCATATCCTGATTGACCGTTTCTGACACAATCGCATCTAATTTTTGCTCCCAATCTTCTATGCAATTGGTCTCGTAACTAGGTAGCTGATTGGAACGTAAATATGCCGGCACGTGATGGTTTACAATGCCGCTTAATCGTCCGGTAGCAATGCCACCCACCCTTTCTAATGCT
Source organism: Chitinophagaceae bacterium (assembly GCA_947459295.1). GTDB lineage: Bacteria > Bacteroidota > Bacteroidia > Chitinophagales > Chitinophagaceae > Sediminibacterium. Next base: position 912 of record CANHCY010000079.1, on the reverse strand, counting down.
GGAGAGCCGCTTAAAAAAATAAGCTTTCCTGAGGCAAAACCTGTATTTCCGGTTTCGGCCATATAACATAGCAGGGCGTTACGGGCGGTATTAATATGGTTATCGATAGAGTCTTTTGTAATAGGAATATACTTAACGCCACTTGTCGTGCCACTCGTTTTGGCAAAATAAATGGGAAGGCCTTTCCACAATATATTTTGCTTCCCTTCTTTAATCATGTTTATATAGGGTACAAACTGCTCGTAATCTCTAATGGGTACCGCTTTTTTAAAGCCTTCGTAGTCCAGAACGGTATCTAGCCCATGATCTTTACCAAACTGGGTATTTTTCACCCCTTTTAATAATGCCTTAAAGATGGATGTTTGGTCACTTACGGCCTGCTGCGCCTCTTTTTTAACCTTATTGGCTATATAATGAGCAAAGGGCTTAGCAAGTAATGATTTTAGATTCATTGATTGACCTATGGGTGTTAGACCCGGCAAAAATAGAGAATTGTAGGCTTCAGATTTATTTGTAATTGTTAAGATATTAAAACATTGAAAATCAATGATTTAGCATTTTTTCACAAGAAGAAGCAGAATTTTATATGATTTTCGCTTCAAAACCCTACCTTTGCCGTCCTAATTTTGGATAGCTATGTTAGCAGTTGTAAAAATCGCAGGTCAACAATTTAAAGTGCAAGCAGGACAGAGCTTGTACGTACCTCACCTGCAAGGTAAAACCGGAGACAAAGTTGAGTTCTCTGACGTATTAATGGTTGATAATGACGGTAAAATTGCCTTAGGCAGTGCCGTTAAAGCAGTCGTTAAAGCAGAAATTCTCAGCGACCTAGTACAAGGTGAAAAAGTGATCGCCTTTAAAATGAAAAGAAGAAAGGGCTTCCGCAAGAAGCACGGTCACAGAACGCATTAT
>CANHCY010000078.1 GCA_947459295.1 Chitinophagaceae bacterium | reverse complement strand
CCTTTTTGCTTGATTTTGTTTTTGATAATTTTAATGGCACTTGGTTTAGGAATAACTTTTACGCCTTCTGCTTCCAATTTTTCAAGCGCTTCAATATTTACATTTTCAATTTCAATGGTTAATACGTCTACTTTTTTACCAAAAGCATATACGTCGTCAAAACTAGTGATGTCACCAAGTATAAAGTGGTGGCATAAATGTGCGGCAGGGCAGTGCGGATCGTTTTCTAAAATAAAAGTTTCTACCGTATAATTTGCTGCTGCTTGTAAAAGCATTCTACCCAGTTGTCCACCACCTAAAATACCTGCCTTCATTGGAGTCATTTTTGCAAAGTTACTATTTTTGTAACCATTTTTGTTTCCAGCCCTCATACAATTGGCGTGCGTCTGGTGTGAGGTCTAAATAAAATACACCGCTAATCATGAGCACCGAAAATAAGCTGCCTTTTAATAAGATGCCCGTCCAACCAGTAATGCCATCAAAGGCAAAATAAGTAACAGCATAAGCAGCGGCACCTAAAAGAAGTGTGTAAGCTGTTTTACGCGTAAAAGGTTGCATGTTAAATTTGCGCCTTAAAAATTCGAACCTGATAAAGTTGTACGTTCCGTAGGCAAATAGTTCGGCAAAGGCAGAACCAATGATGCCATAATTTTTTATGAGATAATAGGTGAGTGGTAGCCTGAGTCCTAATAAAACAACGCCACTATAAAAATCGAAACGCCAAAAAGTAGAGGTATTTATAACAATGGCATTAAGTCCGGTGCCTGCATCAATAATGCGCACCATGCCTAAAACAAATATGACACCAAGTCCATCCAGGTATTCTTTTTGAATGTTAAGCGCAATCATGCCTTCTTTGGCATTGAGCCAGATATTACCAAAAATAAAGAGCGCCATAATTAATAAATTAATACAGGAGCGCGCATAAATGCGGTTGATTTCAGGGAAATTTTTATCTTTCCATGCTTTTGACAATACACCCACCGAAACTGCTTGGATGCTTCGTTGTGGCACTTGAATAAGCGCTGCTGCATACTGTGCCCAAACAAAAATACCAACTTCTGTTAGGCCTAACATGCCAGCAATTAAAAAGCTATCGATAGTGGCAGCAAGGGCTGCAATAAGTGCTCCTCCAAATACAAGAACCTGAATTGACACCATTTTTTTCCAAAACTTTTTGGTAACGCGGCTTACTGTGGTTGGAAAATGTAGTTTGCCTGATTTTATTAAATAGCTGAGTAAAATAAAAAACAGTACTAAGTACTGAAAAGAAAACAAGTATATAAAAACCTTAAAGTCGATGAGCTTTAAATAGAATAGTGCAATTAAAACGGCCGTTAAGAGCCTTAGCCCAGTTTCTTTTAAAAAGTTTGAAACGACTGATAAGTTCAGTGCCCAACTAAAACTTTCTAGTACACAAAAAAACAGCATCCCCATTGCAAAGGGGAACATCCAAAAATAATAATCAAGAATCAGTGGCGATTTAACCTGGTATTTTTCAATAAAATAAGGTTCAAAATAAACGCCGCAGGCAATTACCAAAACAAATCCTATAACGGATAAGAAAAACGACCAAGTGATGAGGTCAATTTCTTTTTCTTGAAGGTTGTCTTTATAATACGGATAAAATTTATAAATAATGGGTACCACACCAAGTGATCCAAAGGCAAACATGTTTTGGGCAAAATCGGTAAAGATGCGCGTAAGACCATATTCGGCCGGGGTGAAAGAACCATTTCGGGTAAAAAAATAGTTGTTGACAAAGCCAATAGCAAACCCAACATAAACAAGAATGCTGGAAATGATGGTTTGTTTTCTAATGCTACCCATGAACTATTTTATCTACTTTTTTACGTGAACCTCTTTATTGATCGCTTAAAAATAGGATATTCGGTGCCAAGATGCACCAGCGCGCCCTATATAATGCTGTTAAAACGCCTAAACTCATTGTTTTATTGGGTGTAGCGCTTTGTTTATTAGCGTCCTGTTCTCAAAATGCTACTACTTCAAAAAATGTATTTAGTTACAATGAGGCCACTGGTATTGCAACCCTAGATCCGGCTTTTGCTAAAAACCAATCCATCATGTGGGCGGTGCACCAGATGTATAATACCCTCGTTGAAATTGATAGTAACTTAAATATTGTACCATCGCTAGCAAAATCGTGGGAGGTAAGTGAAGACCGTAAAACCTACCGTTTTCACCTCCGCACCAATGTTTTTTTTACAAATGATGACGCGTTTAAAGGAGGCACTGGTCGACAAATGGTTGCCGCAGATGTTGCTTATAGCCTGGGTAGGATTATAGATAAAACGGTGGCAAGTAGTGGTGCTTGGATTTTTAATGGCAGGGTAGATTCGGTGATGCCTTTTGTGGTCATCAACGACTCTACATTTGAACTAAGGTTGCAGCGCCCGTTTCACCCAATTATGGGCATATTAAGCACGCAGTATTGTAGTGTGGTGCCCAAAGAAGTGGTTGAAAAATATGGCAAAGATTTTAGAAGACATCCTTGTGGTACTGGGCCATTTACCCTCAAGTCTTGGGATGAAGGAGAGGCCATGATACTTCATAAAAATAAAAATTACTGGGAGGTTGATACTGCTGGGGTTCGATTACCTTATATAGACGCGGTAAAAATTAATTTCTTTGACAATAAAGCCACCGAGTTTTTACAGTTTAGACAAGGCAAGCTCAGTTTTGTAAATGACATTGACGCTTCTTTTAAAGATGAAATTTTAACTAAAAACGGAACACTTCGAAAAGACTGGGAAGGAAAAATAAATTTATTAAAACATCCGTATTTAAACACTGAGTATTTTGGTATTGTTGTTGATATTAATAATCCTATTACAAAAGGTGCAGCTACCAGTAATAAATTAGTACGTCAGGCCATGAACTATGCCATCAACAAAAAACAGTTGATGATGTATATGCGCAATTCAATTGGTATTCCGGCCCAGGCTGGATTTGTACCGGCGGGTCTTCCTTCTAACAATGTTGACTATGTAAAGGGTTATACATACAATCCGGCTAAAGCGCGTGAACTCCTTGTTGCTGCTGGTTATCCGGGAGGTAAAGGACTACCAACTACTAAATTATTAACGGTTGCTATTTACGCCGATATTGCTTCGTTTGCTGCTAAACAAATGGAAGAAGTTGGCATTCCAGTACAGGTAGAAGTGATTCAAAAAAGTTTATTGTTAGAACAAACAGCCAAGTCTGCGGCATTATTTTTTAGAGCTAGTTGGATTGCCGATTACCCCGACGCAGAAAATTATATGGCGATGTTTTATAGCAAAAATCCGGCGCCACCTAATTATACACGGTTTAAAAATGCAGAATTTGATGTGCTGTACGAAAAAGCATTATTAGAAACACGCGATAGTGTACGTTACGAGTTATATAGAGCCATGGACCAGCTCGTGATTAACGAAGCGCCCATTATTCCAATGTGGTATGACATGGCCATTCATTTGGTGCAACCAAACATAACAGGGTTTAAACCCAATGCGCTTAATTTACTAGAATTAAGGCACGCCAAACTTCCTAATTAGTGTTTTAGTTTTGCCTTAAACACTTTTTCAAACTTCTCTAGTTTAGGTGCAATTACAAAACGGCAATAGCCCTGATTGGTGTTGCTATTGTAATAATTTTGGTGGTAATTTTCGGCAGGATAATAATTTTTGAAAGGCTCAATGGTAGTAACAATGGGTGCGCTAAATGCACCACTTTTATCTAGTGCCTCTTTGTATTTTTGAGCTATATTTTTTTGTGTTTCTGATACATAATATACTACGCTCTTATATTGAGGGCCTATATCATTGCCTTGTTGGTCGAGAGTTGTAGGGTCATGGGTTTTCCAAAATATTTCAAGTATTTCGTCGATGCTCACAACTGCTGGATCAAAAACTACTTTTGCAAGCTCAACGTGACCGGTATTTTTATCACATACCTGCTCATAAGTTGGGTTTTCTACAAAACCACCGCCATAGCCGCTTTCTACACTAACAACGCCGTTAACGCGCTGAAAAAATGCTTCTGTACACCAAAAACATCCTTCTCCTAAATAAATGGTTTCAAGCTTATCTGAAGGGGTACTCATGGCTGGTTTGGTTTTAGTTTTCACGGGTTGACTACATGCATATAGGCTGGTTGCCGCAAATAGGGTTACAAGTAATAATCGCATAATGCTTTAATTATAGTCAAATGTAAGAATCCTTTGATGATCCTTTATTATTACTAAAACATAAAATCTTGTAAAAGGTTTAAGCCCGCTTCGCTTACCTTTGCGGCTGTTTATTAAACAATGATGCGTTTATACCCCGATACCGCCCTGTACCAACTGGAATTTGACAAGGTAAAAGCACTTTTAGAAGCGCATTGTAAAACTGTGTATGCACAGGAGCGTGCTAACAATTTACGCATCCATACACACAAAGATTATATCCATAAAGAGCTGCGCCAAACACACGAGTTTGCAATGCTATTAAGACAGGCGCAGTATTTCCCAAACGATTTTACGTTTCACTTACAAAAAGAATTAAAACTATTAGGGATCCCTGGTGCATTATTAGCAGGGGATCAGTGGATGCTCATTAGAAAGTTAACCATCAATGCCGAAAATATTTTTAGATGGTTTGATCCCGAAAAACGGGCAGCATTTAGTTCTATGGCGCAGGTGTTAGCAGATGCATACTACGAAAAAAATATCAAGGATAGTATCGATGCGGTATTAGATGAACAAGGGGTTGTTAAAGACAATGCATCAGATGATTTACAAAAAATTAGACTGAGTTTATACAAACGCAGAAACGAGTTAAGGCGCATGTTTGAAAAAGTAATTCAAAAATTAGCTAAAGCTGGATACACTGCAGATATTGATGAAAGTTTTAGTAATGGTAGAAGGGTAGTGGCTGTTTTTTCGGAACATAAAAGACAAGTGAAGGGAATTTTACACGGTGAAAGTGATAGTAGAAAAACAGCTTTTATTGAACCCGACGAAACCATCGAACTCAACAACGAAGTTTTTGCATTAGAACACGAAGAAGCCAAAGAAGTGCAGCGCATTTTGCGCGCTTTAACAGCTACCATGTCTGTGTATGCGCCTTTATTAAATGCGTATTTACAAATTTCGGGCGAATTTGATTTTATTAGAGCCAAGGCAAAATTAGCCATCGACATGAACGCTAATTTACCGGATCTAGTAGATAAAGCACATATTGAACTTATTAATGCGTACCACCCACTTTTATATTTATACAATAAGGGTGCTGGAAAAAATACCATTCCTGTTAACATTAAATTAGACGCGCAGCAGCGTATTTTAATTATTAGTGGGCCTAATGCAGGAGGTAAAACGGTTACCATGAAAACCATTGGCCTCAATCAAATGATGATGCAGAGTGGGCTTTTGGTGCCGGTAAGTCCGGACTCGCAAATGGGTATTTTTAAGCAACTCTTTATACATATTGGCGACACGCAAAATTT
>CANHCY010000077.1 GCA_947459295.1 Chitinophagaceae bacterium | reverse complement strand
TGCCGTATATGAAACGAAACAAGATTAAAGGGTTAGTTAAAAAACGCAAGTTATGAAACGTACATTTCAACCGCATAAGCGCCGCCGTAAAACAGATCACGGATTTCGTAAAAGAATGGAATCTGCTAATGGACGTAAAGTATTGGCAAGCCGTCGTAAAAAAGGCCGCAAGAAACTAACTGTTTCTAGCGAGAAAGGTTTAAAATAAACCGAACAGGAAAACGCTAACATAGTTGTGTTAGTGATCCTCAAGATTTTACAATATAAGTCCTGCTTTTATAAGCAGGACTTTTTTAATTTAGTGTAGTCCCATTTTAAAAATATGGCTGGTACTTTTTCCTATAACAAATTTGAAAAATTAAAAAGCCGCAAACAAATTGAACTCTTGTTTGCGAAAGGAAAAAGTATATCTGCGTTTCCGGTTAAAGTATTTTACTTACCCGTCGATCATACACCTGTACATCCTGTGCAAGTGGGTGTGGGGGTTTCTGCCAGAAATTTTAAAAAAGCAGTAGACCGTAATACCATTAAAAGACGCATGCGGGAGGCCTACCGCTTGCATAAACTTCCTTTACACGCACATATAGTGGCGCAACAAAAAACTGTTGCAGTATTTATTTTGTGGATCGATAAACAAATGCCAACCACTGCGGCACTGCAGGAACTGATGCCAGCAGTCATTGAAAAATTAATCAAACAACTGGGATGAAAATAATTTGGCAAATACTGAGCATTCCATTTATTGGTGCCATTAAATTTTATCAGTACGTGATTTCGCCAGCGCTTGGACCTAAGTGTAGGTTTACACCCACCTGTTCACATTACGCAGTGGATGCCCTAAAAAAATACGGATTATTTAAAGGCATGTACCTCTCAATAATCCGTATCAGTAAATGTAGACCGGGTGGAGGTCATGGTTACGACCCCGTTCCGTAATATATTATACTAAGAAGCCGCTGTAAATCGCGCTGCTACTGTATTCCAGTTTACAACATTCCAAAACGCAGCTAAATAATCTGCTCTGCGGTTTTGATATTTTAAATAATAAGCGTGTTCCCAAACATCAGCGCCTAAAATTGGGGTACCTTTTACTTCTGCAACGTCCATTAAAGGATTGTCTTGATTTGGAGTAGAAGAAACCACTAGTTTGCCATCTACAACTACTAACCAAGCCCAACCACTTCCAAAACGAGTAAGTCCAGCAGCAGCAAATTTTTCTTTGAATGCATCGAATGAACCAAAAGCCGCATCAATTGCTTCTGCTAACGCACCTGTTGGCGCACCTCCAGCATTTGGTGCTAAACTTTCCCAGAAAAATGTATGGTTCCAATGTCCACCACCGTTGTTGCGAACAGCTGGGCTAATGCTTCCAGCAGCAGCAACTAGCTCCTCTATGGTTTTTGATTCATGCTCGGTACCTGCCACTGCTTTGTTTAAATTGTCTACATAAGCTTGGTGGTGTTTACCATGGTGAATTTGCATGGTAGTGGTATCGATATGTGGTTCTAATGCATCATGTGCATAGGGTAAAGGTGCAAGTGTAAATGACATAATTGTATTTTTAAAAAGTAATAAATTAAAACGCAAAGCTACACTCTAATTGGAGCCTATCAAAATGCTTAACGTTTGTTTTTAAAAAAGGTTTTGATGAGCCAACTGCATTCTGCAGCTAAAACGCCCCCAACAATTTCTATTTTTGGTCCAAAAGGTTGGGCTATTTTCTGATATCCATTTTTTTCGTCAGAGGCACCGTAAACGATACGACTTACTTTACCCCAGTAGAGCGCACCTGCACACATCATGCAGGGTTCAAGGGTTACGTATAAAGTGGCTTCTGGGAGGTATTTAGCGCCCATTGAACTATATGCAGAGGTGAGGGCTAAAATTTCGGCGTGAGCCGTAGAATCGTTTAAAAGCTCTACCTGGTTATGGCCCCTAGCGATTATTTTACCATTTACCACCACCACGGCGCCTACGGGCACTTCATCTGCCTCAAATGCGAGGTTTGCTTCCTTTAAAGCTTCCTCCATATAGTATTCGTCGGGCAAATGATTCATGACGCTAAAGTAGCGTTCTTTCGTTATAATTTTTTAACCATGATATTTTTATACCACACATTATCGCCATGGTCTTGCAGTGCAATATGACCTGAAAATACTTTACCAAAATCAGGCATCGATTTAAACTTACTATTGGCAATCATTTTTCTCCAAGCGTCATCGCCATATGTTGTTGAAACAACATTCACGCCATTTAAGTAAAAATCTAATTTACCTCTGTAGCTTACAATTTCTGCTTGGTTCCATTCGCCAACGGGTTTTACAACGCCTTCTGGTCCTGCAATTAAATCATACAAGTTACCCGCGCGGTGGTTGAAAATTTTTCCATCACCGTGTCCATCATTATCGAGCACTTGCATTTCTGGTCCAGTAAACCAAACATGATCATATTTTGATTTGTCATCTTGTACCCAAAATATGATGCCACTATTTCCTTTTGCAGAAATTTTCCACTCGAGTTTTAAATGAAAATCTTGTAGTTCCAATTCGTGTACTAAATCGCCACCACCATTGGTTTGCCAATCGGATTTATTAGAAGCATCAAGGTATAAAATGCCGCCGTCCATTACTTTCCAAGCCTTACCCACTGTTTCTTTGCCATAAGAATGCCATCCTTTGGTGTTTTTACCATTGAACAAATAAATCCATTCTGATTTTGGCGCTATTGTTTCTTTTTTTGAATCAGCAGGTTTTGCATCCGATGGTTTTGTTGTAGGTGTGGTACCGCTAAGTAAGCCACCTAATAACAATGAAGTGAAAAATGAAGCAATCATATTTTTATTTTTTAAGGAGTAGAATATACTTTACCATTTGTTCGGCATCGGCTTGAGATAATGAAGTATGCGGTGTCATTGGGATTGCACCCCATACACCCTGGCCACCTTTTATAATTTTACCAGCTAACATTTTTACATTTTCCTCGGTGTTTTCATATTTTGCTGCAACGTCTTTGTACGCAGGTCCAATATTTTTATCACTTACTTTATGACAAGTTAAGCAGTCTGATTTGCCAATCAGTTCTAAACCTTTTTGGTAATCTGGGTTGCTACTTAAATCTACTACTGCTGCAGTTGTATTGCCTGCATCTTCTTTTTTTTCGTTTCCGCCACCACATGCAACAATCAGTGCAATTAGGGGAAGTGTTAGGTACATCTTTTTCACGGGTACTATTTTTTAATGAGGGTTTAAAGTTATTAATCTATTCCTAAAATGGCGCGATTTAATTTTTCGTTGGCACCGGTGCCGGCAAAATCATCAAATGCTTTTTCCGTTACCTGAATAATATTTTTTTGAATGAATGGCGCTCCTTCTGCGGCGCCTACCTGTGCGTCTTTAATGGCGCATTCCCACTCCATAACAGCCCAACCGCTATAATTATAAGCAGCTAATTTGCTAAATATGGCGCCAAAATTAACCTGACCATCACCTAGTGATCTAAACCTGCCGGCACGGTCTACCCAGTTTTGATAACCACCATACACACCTTGCTTGCCTGATGGGTTAAATTCTGCATCTTTTACATGAAACATTTTGATGCGCTCATGGTAATGATCGATGTAACTTAAGTAGTCTAAACATTGTAATACAAAATGCGATGGATCATAAAGTAGACAAGCGCGCTTGTGGTTGTTTACTTTTTCTAAAAACATTTCATAAGAAACGCCATCATGTAAATCTTCGCCGGGGTGCACTTCGTAACAAAGGTCTACACCATGATGATCAAAAACGTCTAATATAGGTTTCCATCTTTTAGCAAGTTCTGTAAAACCTGTTTCTACAAGTCCTGCAGGTCTTTGCGGCCAAGGATAAACAGTATGCCACAATAATGCACCACTAAAAGTTGCGTGCGCATTTAATCCTAAATTTTCAGAAGCGGCGGCTGCATATTTTAATTGCTGCACGGCCCACTCTGTTCTTGCTTTTGAATTACCGCGCACATTTTCTGGTGCAAAGCCATCAAACAAACTATCATATGCTGGATTTACTGCAACGAGCTGACCTTGCAAATGTGTAGAGAGTTCGGTGATTTCTAAACCAGCTGCAGCAACAATACCTTTTATTTCATCGGCATAGGTTTTGCTTTCGGCCGCTTTTTGTAAATCAATGCAACGGCTATCCCAGCTTGGTATTTGAACACCTTTAAAACCCAGTGATGCCGCCCATTTGCAAATACTTTCTAAAGAATTAAACGGTGCAGTATCACCCATAAATTGCGCTAAAAAAATACCAGGTCCTTTTATTGTTGTCATAGTAATTGATTGATGCGGTCATTTAAATTGTATACGGTGTCCATTTTTGATCAGAAGCTCCAGAAGCAACTACGTTATCAATAAATGCCATGCCTCTTAAACCATCGTTGGTATTTGGAAAATCTAGCATTTCTGGTGTTGGCGTAGTGCCATCTATTTTTGCAGATAAAGTGAGTGCAAAATTGCGGTAGATATTTGCAAACGCTTCTAAATATCCTTCTGGATGTCCACCTGGTGTTCTACTATTATGAATCGCGTATTTGCTAAGTCTGTCTCCGTAGTTGCCACCCGCGCGTAAAATTTGCGTTGGTGCGTCCAGCCATTTTACAAGTAGTGTGTTAGGGTCGTGTTGCGCCCATTCAAGTCCACCTTTTTCGCCGTAGATTCTAATTTTTAATGCATTTTCTTCACCAGCTGCAACTTGTGATGCCATCAGTACACCTCTTGCGCCGTTGCTAAATTGTAACAACACATTGCCATCATCATCGAGCATACGGCCTTCAACCATCGCATTTAAATCGGCACAAAGTTGTGTGATTTGAGCGCCCGTAATATATTCAGCTAAGTGCGCTGCGTGCGTACCAATATCACCCATACAACCTGCCTTACCTGATTTTTTAGGATCGGTTCTCCAAGCAGCTTGTGCATTTCCTTCACGCTCGCTTAATTTGCTAAGCCAGCCCTGCGGATATTCTACCCATACCTTTCTAATTTTTCCAAAAACATTGTCTTGTACCATTGCCCTTGCTTGTTTTACAAGTGGGTAGCCAGAGTAGGTATGTGTAAGACAAAGCGTAAGGCCTGTTTCCTGCACTTTTTGGTGCAATTGTTTGGCTTCGTCGAGGGTAAAAGCAATTGGTTTTTCTATCACAACATGAAACCCATGATCGAGGGCCATCATGGCAGGTGCAAAATGCGCAAAATTGGGTGTTACAATGGTTACAAAATCCATTCTTTCAGAAGCTGGAAGCTGGCTTTCTTTGGTAATCATTTCATCGTAGGTTAAATAAGTACGATGCTCGGGTAAAAACAAGGAAGCCCCTGATTCTTTAGCAATTTCAGGATTGATGCTAAGCGCACCACAACAGAGTTCGATGAGTCCATCCATATTGGCTGCAAGCCTATGTATAGCACCAATAAAGGCGTCTTTACCGCCGCCTACCATGCCCATTCTTAATTTTCTGTTCATGTTTGTTCTATTTTAAATTGTGGAACTAAAAGTAAATTTTATCGGTCAACATTTAAAATAAAAAAATTACATTTATTGAATAGAATTTATCACGAACCTTTTACGATTATGCAAAACAACATTCAAAAGCAGCAACTCTTTATTGCCAGCTGCTTAGC
>CANHCY010000076.1 GCA_947459295.1 Chitinophagaceae bacterium | reverse complement strand
TAAAGAAATTTAACCCAATCATGAAAAAAGTAACTGTTCATAAAGAAATTAAATAGTCATGGCAAAAGCTGCATCGAAAAACGCGAAAGTAAAAGATCTTAAGGCTTCTGCAGAAGCTAAAAACTGGACTAAAGTTATCAAGGCTGTAAGAAGCCCTAAAACTGGTGCCTATACTTTTAAAGAAAACATCATTCACAAAGACAAAGTGAACGATTTCTTAAAAGAGAAATAGTTTCAATACTTAAACTTATTCATAAAGCTTTCTCCTCATCGGGAAGGCTTTTTGTATTTTTACACGTCAAATTAGTACTATGGGATTTTTAGGAAAGCTTTTTGGTATCAAGGAGAAGGAGAGTTTAGACCAGGGTTTACAACAAACCAAGGAAGGCTTCTTTGCTAAAATCACAAAAGCCATTGCGGGCAAGAGTACCGTTGATGACGAAGTATTGGATAACCTCGAAGAAGCGCTTATAAGCGCCGACGTTGGAATGGAAACGACCATTCAAATTATTGAAAGAATAGAAAAAAGAGTTAAGCAGGACAAATACCTGAATACTAATGAATTAAACGCTTTACTTCAACAAGAAATTGAAGCAATACTCGTAGATGCACCGGAACCAGAATACAAAGATTTTACTATTCCGGCTGGTAAAAAGCCTTATGTGATTTTAGTGGTTGGCGTTAATGGAGTAGGCAAAACTACTACCATTGGCAAACTAGCCAATAACTATAAAAAGGCAGGCAACCAGGTGGTTCTTGGAGCCGCAGATACTTTTAGAGCGGCAGCCACCGAGCAACTTACCATTTGGAGTGAGCGCGTGGGTGTTCCAATTGTAAAGCAAACCATGGGTGCCGATCCTAGCGCCGTAGCTTTTGATACGGTAACAAGCGCCGTTTCTAAAAATGCAGATGTCGTAATTATTGATACCGCCGGTCGTTTACACAACAAACTCCACCTCATGGATGAGTTAGGTAAAATTAAGCGCGTTATTCAAAAGGTAATTCCTGGTGCTCCACACGAGGTAATGCTGGTGCTTGATGGTTCTACAGGTCAAAATGCCCTAGAACAAGCCAAGCAGTTTACTGCTACCACCGAAGTAACGGCTTTGTCAATTACCAAACTAGACGGCACCGCAAAAGGTGGCGTAGTGCTAGCCATTGCCAACCAGTTTAAAATTCCAGTAAAATATATCGGGGTAGGCGAAAAAATAGATGATCTCATCATCTTTGATAAGCACGAATTTGTGGATAGCCTATTTAAAGGTGTAACGAACGGCTAATCCACCCCAACCGCCTTCAAAATGCGTATGGCCCACCAAATTAAACGATGGCTGCCAGTCAAAACTAACGGCCAGGGGCGCGTTTGGAATTTTATAGTCTAAACCTAATACACCATCTACGCCAATGGCAAATACAGCCGTACTAGGCGGGTTTCTGAGCCTCCAATTACTATTCCATAGGCCAAAGTGGCCACCGCCACCCACATACCACTGTAGGCCCTCAGCGTTAGGTATGGGCATATGCTTTTCATATAAACCCGTTAATCTAAAGCCATCTTCGTTAAAATACGCGAGTAATTCCTTGGCGATAGACTCATTTACATACTGCTTATAGGTTATGGCCCCAGGGTATACTTTAACGCCAATCGATTGAAGCATGGGTTTTGAAGATTGGGCGCCCGCAGCAAAAGCGGCTATTAAAAGACATGCGGAAAAAAGTAGTTTTTTCATAAAGGGGGTTTGAAAATACCCTACAAAAATAATTATCAATTACTGAAAGAATAGTTAAGGTTGCTCTTTAATAATTATTTAGGTTTGTAGTATGCATGATTTTAAAGAATTGGTGGCCGAATTTGGAACCCGTTTTGGGGTGGCGCAATTTCCGTCGGCCCCTGCAAGCCTCTATGAACCTGGCGAATATTTTTTAAGTATTGGCGGTAAAAGAATTAGACCCATCCTTTGTGTGCTAGGTAATGAGCTTTTTAGTGAAATCACCGAAGACGCCTGGTCCCTTGCCACAGCAATAGAACTATTTCACAATTTCACCCTTATTCATGACGATATGATGGATGCTGCTGCACTTAGGCGCGGCATGCAAACAGTACATACAAAATATGGTGACAATACGGCGCTATTAACTGGAGATGTAATGCTCATTAGAACCTACGAAAAATTACAAACCATTAACCCGGCATATCTACCTAAAATATTAACCCTCTTTAATACAACCGCAAGAGAAGTATGCGAAGGTCAGCAGCTCGATATGGATTTTGAAAAAATGCCATCGGTTACACTGGACGCCTACATTCATATGATAACCCTAAAAACATCGGTGCTTCTTGCAGCGAGTTTAGAAATGGGTGCCATTTTAGGTGGCGCTACACCAGGCAATTGCAAACACATCTATGAGTTTGGAAAAAACTTGGGTATTGCATTTCAAATCCAGGACGATTATTTAGACGCTTTTGGCGATCCTGAAAAATTTGGCAAAGAAGTAGGTGGCGATATCAGACAAAATAAAAAAACCTTTTTACTACTTCATGCATTAGAAGTAGCAACACATGATCAGCGCGCCAAGCTGGATAGCTTACTTGCTAGTAATGGTCCGGATAAAGTGCCGCAGGTGATGGACATATTTAAAGCTTGTAATGTAGATGCTTGGGCCATCGAGTTAAAAGAAAAATATTTACAAAAGGCACTTGCTAACTTGGAAGATATTGCTGTTACCAGTACTCGAAAGTCACCATTATTGTCGCTTGCCAATTATTTAATGCAACGAGAAAATTAATTTACATTTTATTACGCATACTAAACGCAATTAATAGCGCATGTCAAATTCTTTATTTAGGAAAAAATCAATCGCAAAAATTAATTCCGATGCCGCCGCAGCAGAAGGGCATGGCGCAGGTCTTAAAAAAATATTAGGCGTTAGGGATTTAACTTTTATGGGTATTGCCGCCGTTATTGGGGCAGGAATATTTTCTACCATTGGTACCGCTGCATTTAATGGGGGGCCGGGTATTTCATTATTATTTGTGATTACAGCTATTACATGCGGATTTAGTGCGCTTTGTTACGCCGAGTTTGCAAGCAGGGTTCCTATTGCAGGAAGCGCTTATACCTATGCCTACGTTTCATTTGGTGAAGTAGTTGCATGGATTATTGGTTGGGCGCTCATACTCGAATATGCTATTGGAAATATTGTAGTGGCTATTAGTTGGAGTGGTTATTTTAATAATTTATTAGAAGGATTTAATATTCATTTGCCAGGATGGCTGGCTACCAATACAACCAACGCACAAAGTGGTTACGACGAAGCGGTAAAAGCTATGGCCGGAGGCGCAACACTGGAAAGTTTGGGTAGACATGCAAGAACTGGGTACGACGCTATTGTAAATGCACCGGTTATTGGCGGCATCAAACTCATTTTAAATATTCCTGCATTTATCATTGTAATGCTTATTACGGCACTTGCTTATGTAGGTATTCAGGAGAGTAAGAAAACCACCAATTACATGGTAATTTTTAAAATTGCCGTTATCGTTTTTGTAATTGTGATGGGCTTCTTTTATGTAGACACCAAAAACTGGGATCCATTTTTACCAAACGGATTTACGGGTGTGCTTGCGGGTGTATCTGCTGTGTTTTATGCTTATATTGGCTTTGATGCCATTTCAACTACCGCCGAAGAATGTAAAAATCCACAACGTGATTTACCGCGTGGTATGATTTATTCCTTAATTATTTGCACGGTCCTGTATATTTTAATTGCACTTGTATTAACAGGTATGGTAAATTATAGTGAGTTAAAAGTGGATGATCCTTTAGCTTATGTGTTTCAAAAATTACACCTCAATAAAATTGGTTATTTAATTTCTGTGAGTGCCGTTGTGGCAACCACAAGTGTGTTACTTGTTTTTCAGCTTGGTCAACCACGTATTTGGATGAGTATGAGTAGAGATGGACTATTACCTAAAAAGTTTGCACAAGTGCATCCTAAATTTGGAACGCCTTCATTTGCAACCATTGTTACTGGTTTACTTGTAGGTATTCCATCCTTATTTGTTGCAAGTTCGACAATGACTGATTTAACCAGCATTGGAACACTCTTTGCCTTTGTGCTCGTTTGTTTTGGCGTACTCGTATTACCGCGTATGGCAAAAGAAGCAGGTAGTTCTGCATTTAGACTTCCTTACTTAAATGGACAATTTATTATCCCTGCCATAGTTGCTATTTTTGTTTATTTTTCTATGGGTAGAATTTCAGATGCGTTTAATAACTATGCTACCGAAGGGTTTCAAGAAATTTTATTTTTAATCTTTATTTTTATTGCCATTGTTACAGGGGTATTAAGTTTTGTGAGAAAATATTCGGTCATACCAGTAGTAGGCGCACTTTGCTGCCTTTATTTAATGATTGAAATACCCGCCATTAGTTGGTTGTGGTTTTTTGTATGGATGGGCATTGGTTTAACCATTTACTTCTTTTATAGTAGACGTAGAAGTAAACTCGCAGCATAATAATGAAGTATCAGATAGGTGACGAAATATTGGTGTTGCATAGCAACGAAGAAGGAAAAGTGGTTGATTTTATCAACGACAAAATGGTGATGATTGAAGTACGTGGGGTGAAATTTCCGGCTTACATGGATCAAATTGATTTTCCTTATTTTAAGCGCTTCACCCAAAAAAAAATAGTTGAAGATCAAAAGCCGCTCAAGCAGTTTATTGATCAAATACCACAAGAAAAACCAAAGCCAACCGGCACCAAAGAAGAAACCGGCGTTTGGTTAACCCTGATACCAAAATTTGGGCTCGACGATTTTAATGATGAAATTGTTTCTTCATTTAAAGTACATCTGGTAAACAATATGGCTACTGCCTATGGTTTTCAGTACAAGCAGTATTTATCTTCTAGTTTAAATTTTGAATTGGAATCTACCATTCAACCTTTTCATGATTTTTATTTACATGACCTAGCGTTTGAAGCTATCAACGATACACCAAATTTTAGTGTAGACTTTTCACTACTTCAAAAAGTAAAGTATAAAGCCGCGCATTACGAAACCACCCTTAAATTAAAACCAAAGCAGGTATTTAATGCCATCGAAAAACTCAAAGAAAACAATGAGCCTACGCTCAGCTATTTGTTATTTGATACTTATCCCGACGAAGCCATTGTAGAAACTTTTGACATCTCTAAATTATCGGCGGCCGGTTTTAAAGTGTACGACGCTAAAAAAATAAAAGAAAATTTACCGGCGCCCCGAACAGTGATAGACCTTCATATCGAAAAACTTACCAATAGTTATTTGCACCTCTCAAATACCGAAATCATGGGTATTCAGTTAAGTGAATTTGACAAATGGTTTGACCTAGCGGTTGCACATAAACTTCCATCATTTATAGTGATTCATGGGGTGGGTGAAGGCGTTTTAAGAGACGAATTACATAGTATTTTAAAGACCAAAAGAGAGGTCAAACACTTTATCAATCAATATGATGCGCGCTTTGGGTATGGTGCCACCGAGATATTCTTTAAATAAAGGTTATCTTTGCAGCTCCATAAGCCCGAACCATCGAGGTGCTTAGGCACTTAGGAAAGTCCGGACAGCATAGGGCAACCCACCGGTTAAGCGCCGGCCGTTTGTATGGTAGCATATAAATGAGAGATAGTGCCACAGAAAATAACTTCCGTTTTGCAAAAAGC
>CANHCY010000075.1 GCA_947459295.1 Chitinophagaceae bacterium | reverse complement strand
CGGGGAATTTACATTTAACAGAAAAACCATGAAGTTTTTTATTGACACGGGCAACCTCGCTCAAATTAAAGAAGCCTACGATTTAGGCATTTTGGATGGTGTTACAACCAACCCAACGTTAATGGCTAAAGAAGGTGTAAAAGGCGAAGAAGCCATCGCTAACCACTACAAAACAATTTGCGAAATGGCAGATGGTGATGTAAGTGCAGAAGTGCTTTCTACGGACTTTGCTACCATGGTAGAAGAAGGTAAAAAACTAGCAGCAATACATCCAAATATTGTGGTGAAAGTGCCACTTATTAAAGATGGTATTAAAGCAATCAAATGGTTTACCGATAATGGTATCAGAACCAATTGTACCCTAGTATTTAGTGCTGGACAAGCAATACTTGCTGCTAAAGCAGGCGCTACTTATGTGTCTCCATTTATTGGAAGAATTGATGATAGCTCTTGGGATGGAATGGAACTGATTGGTCAAATCCGTCACATTTATGATATCCAAGGATTTAAAACTGAAATATTAGCAGCATCGATTAGAAATGCGCTACACATAGTTAAGGCTGCAGAAGCTGGCGCTGATGTATGTACATGTCCACTTGATTCAATTTTAGGATTGTTAAAACATCCTTTAACAGATATTGGACTTGCTAAATTTATAGAAGACGCTAAAAAAATGTAAGGACTAAAAATTTTTAGACCCCGCCAAATGGCCGCACAAGTGCGGCCATTTGTATTTAGTGCTTGTATGCTTTTTTCTTGATCATGCCACCCCTGGTGTCTTTAACAGATGTCATCACCACAAATGCAGTGGGACTTATTTTTTCAATTTCTGTATTGAGTTTATTGATTTCAAGTCTCGTAATAACGGTATAGATGATATCAACATCATCACGTTCGCCTGTTTTACCAACTCCTTTTGCGCCTTTGTATATAGTGACACCTCTGCCCATGGTTTGTACAATCATGTCCCTCATTTCTTTACAGTGTGATGAAACAATGGTGACACCAATGTATTCGTCGATGCCTTCCACAATAAAGTCGAGGGTTTTAGACGCTACAAAGTAAGTAATCATTGCGTATAGCGCGGTTTCGATAGAGAGTAAAAAAGCAGCGGATCCAAAAATCGCAACATTGATCATGATGATAATATCTCCGATGGTGACGCCCATTTTTTTACTTACATAAATAGCGAGTACTTCGGTGCCATCAATTACGCCACCGCCTCTAATGGTAAGGCCAATACCGGCGCCTAAAAATATACCGCCAAATGCTGCTACTAGTAATTTGTCGTTGGTGATGATTGGGAAATGAACAAAAGCAACACATAAACCTAAGCCGATGATGGCCAGTAAAGTTTTTACTGCAAATGATTTTCCTAAAGTAAAATAGCTTAAAAATATAAAGGGTATATTAATTAGTACGATAAGTACAGATAAGGGAAGTTGTGTAAGCTCCGTTAATAATAGTGAAACACCGGTTACACCACCATCAATAAATTTATTGGGTAACAAAAAACCGTTAAGACCAAAGCCCGCAGCTACAATACCCAACATGATATATAAACTACTTTTTATTTCGGCCTTAATGGTAACCCATTTTCGTTTGTAGTTTCTTGCTCTTTGAAATCTTTTGTTTTGAGGGGTAGGTTGCATATAATTATTGATGTTTGAGGGCTTCTCGTTTAGATAAATTAGATAGTTGCGGATGGTCTTTTACAAAACGAATTACCCATTTTTTATTGGTATAGGCATATGCGCGAAGCGCCCAGCCAATGGCTTTATTCACAAAAAACTCGTTGGTGTCTATGCGGTTAACAATATATTTTTCTAGTAGCTGCGTATTGGTTTTTTCTTTGTAAGGTAATTGAAATAAAATGCTCATACGCTGTAACCAAATATTACTGGACTGATTCCATTTATTGGTAGTGGGTTCTAGTAGTGCTGGAAATTTATTAAAATATTTTCCTATTACATTTGAATTGGTGGAGTCTACACTGTCCCACCAACTTTTATGGGTAAGCATCCATTCAATAATCGTGATTGTTTTATCAGTCCACAATTTGTGGTGAAAAGCAAGTAGTTCGATGGCAAAGTAATGAAGCTCACGCTCGGGAGCAGCAAAGGCTTCTTTTATAATGGTAACAAGGGTAGTGTGGCTTATTATAGGATTTGTTTTGTAAAAGGCTTTACAAATGCTGCGGCGCTCCGGTGTTTGCAGGCCATAAAATTCAAACTGATGTAGTAAATATGCTTTAGCCCCTGCTGCTTTTGTAGCATCTGCACAGGCAGCAAATTCTTTTCTTATTTGAATAATATACTGGTGCGCCATACAGGGGTTTATAAGTGAACCACTTGTTTTGTTTCGTAACTTTTTTTAGCGGCTATTAATACTTTCATAATATTGATGCCCTCTTGTGGTGTAACGGGTACCGGTTTGTTTTCTAGTATAGCTGCTGCAACTGCCTCATAATATTTTCCGTAATCGCCACGCTCACTTTCTATAATGTCAGTTGTAATTACGCCATCTGTTTCGGTAGTGAGGGTGCCATAATTTTTAGGATCTTCTTTACCCCAGTTTTCACCGCCTGGTTTGTGGCCTGCTAATAATAAATCTTCTTGCACATCGGATCTATTTTTTATAAAACAACCTTTGGTTCCATATATTTTATAACCAGGCCCTTGCTGCATAAATACCATACCACTGGTAAGAAGTATCCGGTGGGTAGGGTAGTATAAAATGAGGGTAAAATAATCATCTACCACCGATACAGATCTTGTGATGCGTAGGTCAGCAAAAATAGAAGTAGGCATACCAGAAAGTTGTATGGCCTGATCTACAAGGTGTGGTCCTAAATCCAGTAAAACGCCCGCGCCTGGTGTAGGCTGCTCTTTGTGTACTTTGGGGCTTAAGGTTGTCCTATAACGTTCGTAAGAAATTTGAACGTCTAGTAAATTTCCAATTTTATTTTCTGCAATGAGTTTTTGTATGGTTAAAAAGTCAGCGTCAAAACGCCTGTTCTGATATACCGTTAATATTTTTTGTTGCTGTGTTGCAAGGGCGGCAAGTTCTTCTGCTTCCTCTACCGTTACGGTAAAAGATTTTTCTACCACCACATGTTTACCTGCTAATAGTGCTTGTTTGGTATATGTATAGTGGGTATCGTTGGGACTGTTTACCACCACTAAATCAATGGTATGATCATTTAGTATTTCTTCGTAAGACGCAAAAGAGGTAACACCCGGATAAATAGCTTGTATATTTTTACTAGAGCGTTCCCAAGCACCCGCTAGTATAAAATTTGGATTCAAGTCTATAAATGGCGCATGGAACACACGTCCACTCATACCAAAAGAAACAAGTGCTGTTTTTATCATAGCTTAAAGTTACTGAAATAAAAAAAGTCTTGACGGTTGAGGCCAAGACTTTTTTTATAAGAGAAATGTTAATTATCCAGCAACTTGCTTTCTAATAATATTTAATGCACCACCCGCTTTAAACCACTCAATTTGTTGTTGGTTGTAGGTGTGGTTTGCTTGAATGGAATCCGTTGAACCGTCTTTGTGCGTTAATACTAAAGTTAACGGCGTACCTGGTGCAAAGCTTGTTAAGCCCACTACATCGATACTATCATCTTCCTGAATTTTATCGTAGTCTGCTTTGTTTGCAAAAGTTAATGCTAACATACCTTGTTTTTTAAGGTTTGTTTCGTGGATACGAGCAAATGATTTTGTTAATACCACACGTACACCTAAATGTCTTGGCTCCATTGCTGCGTGCTCACGAGAACTACCTTCTCCGTAGTTTTCATCACCTACTACAATGGTACCAATACCTGCAGCTTTATAAGCTCTTTGTGTATTTGGTACGGTATCAAATGCGCCTGTTAATTGATTTTTAACGCTGTCTGTTTTTTCATTGAAAAAGTTAACTGCACCAATTAACATGTTGTTGGAAATATTATCTAAGTGACCACGGAATTTTAACCATGGACCCGCCATTGAAATATGATCTGTGGTACATTTTCCTTTAGCCTTAATTAATAATTTTAGTGACTTTAAATCGGTACCTTCCCATGCTGCAAAAGGATCTAATAATTGTAAACGCTTAGATGCTGGATCTACCGCTACTACAACACTTGAACCGTCTGCAGCAGGTGCTTGGTAACCTGCATCTTCTACGGCAAAACCTTTTAGTGGTAATTCGTCACCAGTAGGAGGGTCTAATTTTACTTGTTCGCCTTTATCGTTGGTTAAGGTATCCGTTAATGGATTGAACGTTAAATCACCGGCAATTGCAAGTGCTGTCACAATTTCTGGAGATGCTACAAATGCAAAAGTATTAGGGTTACCATCGGCACGCTTTGCAAAGTTTCTATTGAAAGAGTGTACGATGGTGTTTTTTTCTTTTTTCTCTGCGCCAACACGCTCCCACATTCCAATACAAGGTCCACAAGCATTTGCAAATACTTTCGCACCAATTTGACTAAACACGTCTAAGAAACCATCTCTTTCGATGGTATATCTTACCTGTTCAGAACCTGGCGTAATCATATATTCTGCCTTTGTTGTAAGTCCTTTTTGCGCAACTTGTTTTGCTAAACTTACAGCACGGCTAATGTCTTCGTATGAAGAGTTGGTACAGCTACCAATTAAACCTACTTCAACAGTTGTAGGCCAACCGTTTGCAGCAGCTACTTCTTTCATTTTAGAAATAGGCGTTGCTAAATCTGGCGTGAAAGGTCCGTTTAAGTGTGGTTCTAAAGTGTTTAAATCGATTTCAATTACTTGATCGAAATATTTTTCTGGGTTTGCATAAACTTCTGCATCTGCAGTTAAATGTTCTGCAATACCATCAGCAAGTGCAGCAACATCCGCACGACCTGTAGATGATAAATATCGGCTCATACTTGCATCGTAACCAAATGTAGAAGTAGTAGCACCAATTTCGGCACCCATATTACAAATGGTTCCTTTACCTGTACAACTCATGCTTGTTGCGCCTTCGCCAAAATATTCTACAATTGCACCAGTACCACCTTTTACCGTTAAGATACCAGCTACTTTTAAGATCACATCTTTTGGTGCAGTCCAACCATTTAGTTTTCCTGTTAATTTAATACCAATAAGTTTAGGCCATTTTAATTCCCAAGCAAGTCCTGCCATAACATCACAAGCATCTGCACCACCCACACCAATTGCAAGCATACCTAAACCACCCGCGTTAACGGTGTGTGAATCGGTACCAATCATCATACCACCAGGGAATGCATAATTTTCTAAAACAACTTGGTGAATAATACCTGCACCTGGCTTCCAAAAACCAATGCCATATTTATTAGAAACAGAAGCTAAAAAGTCATACACTTCTTTACTCTCTGTTGTGGCTACTTGTAAATCTTGTTTGGCTTCTACTTTTGCAGAAATTAAGTGATCGCAATGCACGGTACTTGGAACTGCCACCTTAGGACGACCCGCTTGCATAAATTGTAACAATGCCATTTGCGCAGTCGCATCTTGCATGGCAACACGGTCTGGTGCGAAGTCTACATAAGAACCGCCTCTTTCAAAATTACTTGGAGACTGATCGCCATGTAAATGCGAAAAAAGAATTTTTTCTGAAAGGGTTAAGGGTCTGCCAAGTGCCTCTCTCGCTGCATTAATTTTTGCAGGCATTTCTGCGTACACTTTCTTGATCATTTCAATGTCAAAAGCCATAACAATAGGAATTTATAGATGTATGATTGAATTTTTTAAAAATCTGCTGCGAATTTACGAAAAAAGGGGGGCGGGCAAAAGAGT
>CANHCY010000074.1 GCA_947459295.1 Chitinophagaceae bacterium | reverse complement strand
TTTCCAGATAAATTAATTTATTCAATTCTGCCTCAATTTCAATCGAACTCATCCCAGCAAAGGGCACAAACCCTGTCACGAAAGTGACGGGGTTTTTTGTTTTGAAGCTGTGTCAAAAGCTTGCTTTTGTAAACAGATGAGAAGCAAAAAACCCAACGAAATGCGTAGCATTTTGTTGAAAGGGTTTGGGTAAACCCACCCGCTGGGAAGACGTTTTGAACGAAGTGAAAAACGGCAGTCCTATGGGTTTGGGTACGCCCCTCGCAGAAGTCAAGGAAGACGGCGAAAGAATTGAGCCGGCAGTCCTGTATAGCGTAATAACGTTTTGAGCAAAGCGAAAAACAGCAGTCCATACTTACTAACGTTCGTTAATTTTTTGTTAATGGATTGATTATCACATCCCTGTTCTAATATAGTTTTTTCGAGTCGCTGTATTTTTACATAAATAATTTACATATGAAAAACTATATTCTAGCATTGGTATTGTTTACAATTGTATTACAAGCTTGCACTGTTATCAGACAAGGTGAGGTTGGGGTAAAAAGGCGTCTTGGAAAAATTGATCCCCAGTATGTGGAACAAGGTCCTAAGGGTTATAACGTTTTAACCACTAGAATTTTGAAAGTACCCACTCGCACCATGAATATTGAGGTGAAGCCAGATCTTCCTTCAAAAGAGGGTCTAACCATACGTTCAGAAATTTCCATTTTATATAGAATAAAACCTGAGGCAGCACCAAAAATTGTACAAGGGATTGGATTGAATTATGAATCGGAAGTGATCTTACCGGTATTCCGTTCTTCGGCTGCAGATATTACTGCTAAGTTTCTTGCAAAAGACATGCATAGTGGAGAGCGCGCAATAATTGAGGGCGCTATCCGCAAACAAATGGTAGATATTCTTGACCCAAAAGGATTTGTAATTGATAATGTGTTACTCAAGAGTATCACGCTTCCTGGTGGATTAGCTCGTACGATTGAAGAAAAACTACAAGCTGAGCAAGAAGCACAACGTATGGAATTTGTTAAGGAGAGAGAAAAAAGAGATGCAGAGCGAAGAATTATTGAGGCAGAGGGTAAAAAAGAAATTGCTCGTATTCAGGCAGAGGGGGAAAAGAATGCTGCAATTATTCAGGCAGAAGCAAGAAAACGTATGTTTGAAATTGAAGCAGAGGGTAAAGCAAACGCAATGGGAATTGAAGCAATTGCTACACGCCGAGCTAATGATACCATCAACAAAACACTTACACCAACCATTTTAAAGCTGCGTCAAATTGAGGCTTTCCGTGCTTTATCAAATAGTAATAATAGTAAGCTTATTTTAACTGATGGCAAAACTCCAT
Source organism: Chitinophagaceae bacterium (assembly GCA_947459295.1). GTDB lineage: Bacteria > Bacteroidota > Bacteroidia > Chitinophagales > Chitinophagaceae > Sediminibacterium. The sequence continues at coordinate 4,475 of CANHCY010000074.1, read as the reverse complement.
TTTTATCATTGCCTGATAAATTCTAAGTAGAGTCATTTGTTCTGTATAAAGTTTTTTTGAGTTTGAAAGTCCTGATTTAATCAGGACTTTTTTTTACATCCAATATTAGTAGCAAACCCTACCCTCCATGCACATGCATTGTTTTAACTTCTGCAATAACACTGTGATAATATTTATACCAATGAGACTTTCCTAATTTTTTTGCCTCAATATGCTTTGGTTCACTCGCCCATGCACGAATGGCGTCCATGTCTTTCCAATAACTAATAAAAGCCCCTCTTCCATCGTGCTTAAAACTTTCATAGCCTAAATAACCAGGCATTTGCTTTGCAAGCTCTAATGTCAAATCATCATAAGCTGCATATCCATCTAAATTATCTGACAAGTAGTAATTAAATATAGATGCAATATAAGGAGGCTGGGGTGCTTCGTTGTTTTTCCAATGTATCATAGGAGTGTAAAATAATAAAAAAAGTAATCATCTACTACATCAAAGTTATCTATTCAAAATTTGCAATAATCCTACCCCTATCTTCATTTGACTTATCGTTCTTATGGTACAATTCTATAAATGTAATTTCATTTTTGTCAGGAAAATACGCATACACCAATCTTAATCCAGAATTTACACCTCTTCCCTTTAAAGCTTTACAAGCTAACTTTTTAACTTTTATAATGCAGGTTTTCAAGCCTAAATTATCTATTCGGTAACTAAATGGAGGCCTTTCATCAGGTAATATTTCCAATACCATTTTTACAACAACTAAATCTTGCTGCAGGGTTCTATATTTTTTTATTAAGCTTTTTAAATCCAATTTAAATTCAGCTAACTCCTCAAATTTCATAGGGCTTCAATTTCATCCCCATAGTTTCTAACAGAAAAAGGCGCTTCTCTATAAAATGCCAGTTCATAATTTATTTCTTCCCCATCTTTTGTTGCTTGCCATGGCATATCCTTATGAGAATAGTTACTGATGGCCGCTGCACTCCAATCGCTCATTTGTTCTATCACTCGATCAATCACTTCCTTTTCACTAGCTTTTAACAGGGTTAAATTAGCTTTAACCAAGGGTAAATATCTTGTTTGCTGATAACCGTGATAATCCGATTTAACACGCTGTAACTGTTTTTGATCAAGCATTTGAAGGATTATGGTATCAAGTTTTTGTGGAACGGGGCCATAAGGCAGTTTACGATACTTGGCGCCTGTTAAATGCTCTTCGTAACGTTCATAATAATTGAAGTCAGAAAAATAGAGCAGCTTGTATAAAACTGTTTCCCCAATATTGGGTTTACCTGCACACCTTTCAAGTATATACAAAAGCACATTTTTTAACTTATTAACCTGCAGTGTAGGAACAGAGGTACGTTCTACTACTTTTTTTACCTTTTTAGATGCTCCATCTAAATCCTCCTCTTTTACAGAAAAATTTTTGGACATAAAATCATCTAACGAAAAACCTAGCACCATAGACATTTGCTGAAGTTCAAGTATGTCAATACTTCTATTGCCCAGCTCAATTTGAGCCAGTGATGGTCTAGAAATTTTTACAGTTTTAGATAAATCTTGTTGAGAAAGCCCTTTTACTTTACGTAACTCAGCTACTCTTTTACCAATTTGCTTTTGAGAAAGTTTTGTGTTCATGGCGGCCTGGTTTAATGGTAACCAAGCACAAAGGTACAATTTGTTTGATAATCTAACATAAATGTGTTCTAAATTAGAACAAATACACCCTTCTAACCCCAACAAACACCGGAATCAGCACAGAATAGCCAATAAAAAACGGAATAATCATCCCAATCCATCCGGCAGCCATAAAAACCGCCATTAGCAGCAACTGAAAACCAAGTCCATAAAACGACACCAAAAACATAAACCATTTAGGAAATATAGTTGCATGCTGGGCGCGTGGATCAAGTTTATATACCAAATCATCAAATACCCGGTACAATACCCTAAACAGCTTAAATAAAACATTTACGCTGGCCTGGCTTTCACCCACATAAGCCGTTGGAACTTGATCTTCAAAAATTTGACTGGTAATTTCACCAGCTGTTGTATGCCTAAAAATAACATGATAGTAATTATATACCGTCCCCTGCGTTTGCATACACATATAAGCAAGTATTGCCAACCAAGTATTTGTACCAGTATATACCGCAATTGAAATAATAAGCGCAAGGTTTAAAAGGCTATCTAAAATTGAATCTAAATAGCGTCCACTATACGATGTCTCATTTTTAACCCTAGCCAATTGACCATCGGCAGCGTCTAGTATAGATTTTAAAATTAAAAAAAAGCCAGCCAGCCAAAACTGCGCCTTTAACATATAAACAATGGCTAATATACCAGAAACCCCAAATAACAGGGTAATATGGATGGCTGTTACACCAGTATTTTTAAGCGATGCAGCAATCAATTTTGCTACAGGCCTTCCATAGTCTGAAACATCAACAAATTTATTCGCAACCCCCAGTTTAGACATGTAGCCCTTTAATATGTTATAAAGAAACGAGTGAAGTTACGATTTAGTTATTGATGTTTTTGTATTTTCATACATATGGAATATAATAATCCACTCATTCCCACTTCGGATATCCCGCAGTACCAAGAAATTCCTTTACAACGCGTAGAGCCGGATTATAAAAAAGTATTATGGTTTAACTTGACTATTGCTTATTTGTTCATCATAGCGCTTACTGTGCTCATTTTTATCGTAAACGTTGAACTCCACAAGGCTTGGATCGTTATCCTAGCTGCGTTTTTATTAGTGAGTAGTATCGCCCTTGCTATAGCCTCTATAGAAATTGGATTTAAAAACAGGTCTTGGGCCTTACGAGATAAAGACATCATTTTTAAAAAAGGATGGCTTTTTCAGAGCACGCATATTGTTCCATTTGCAAAAGTCCAACACTGCATTTTAAAAACTGGGCCTATTGGTCGCAGGTACAATCTTGCATCACTGCGTTTTATGACAGCAGCAAGCCATCAAAGAGATATTAGTATTAACGGTTTATCATTGGAAGACGCCGAAAAAATAAAGGAGCATGCAAGACAAGCAATTTGATTGGTATACGCCACAAAAACTTTCTCCGTATGCATTTTTGTTTATCATAGGAAAAGTGATTAACCAATCATGGGCGTTTTTATTAATTTTTATTGGCGGAAAATTTCTAAAAAAAGAAAAAGGAATAGCTCAGTTAGGCATGGGCTATTTTATCCTAATCATCATTGGGTTTATAGTAGTTGCATCTATCCCCTATGTGATTCAGTATTTAAGATTTAGAATATTTATAAAAGGAAACAATCTCATTGTTTTAAAAGGGCTATTTACTAAAAAGGTCATTACGATACCCATTCATAAAATACAATCCGTAAACGCCGTGCAGGGTTATTTGAACCGTTTTACAGAAACCTGCGAACTAAAAATAGAAACCGCCGGAGACGAAGGCACCGAAGTAGAAATAAAAGCCATCGATGAAAAAAAGGCCTATGCCCTTCAGGAGCTATTAAAAAAAGGGCCAGTAGCAGATGAAACTATAATTCCTCATGAGCCTGAAACGATTTTAGGCATTCGGTTTTGGGATATCATTAAACTTTCTGTATCAGAAAACCATGTAAAAACATTTTTACTAATACTCACCTATTTGCTAACAAAAATAGATGACGTTAAAAATTTATTTGGCATCGATACAGCAAAAAAAATAAATGAAGAGGCTGATAAAATCGCTTATACCACCAATATCATACTAGCTTTTACAATAACAGTACTTCTCATCACTTTTATTGTTTCATTTATTAGAGTGCTTGTAAAGTATTATAATATGAAACTCAAAATTTCAGAAAAAGGTTTTGAAACAGAGTGGGGATTTTTACAAACACAAAAAAAACTCCTCATCAAAGAAAACATTCAGCAAATTAGCTGGAAAAATAATTTATTCCAACGCATATTAGGGATCAAGATTTTACGTTTTTTTATGACCAGCGAAAAAGCTAATAATCCTAATCAGTGGATAAGAATTCCTATTATGCAGGAGCGCTTACTTACACAAATAAGTCATATTTATCAGAACGTTTGGCCATCACAAGTTGCGGCATCTAATGGTATTGATGCTTCGTACAAATGGCGCAACACACTCATTATTGTTACACCCCTATCTGTAATAGCTGGCATCATTGTATACTTTAAATCGCCATGGCTTACACTTGTACCCCTAGCCGTATTTATTTATTTTGCGATTATCCATATCATTCTACAATACAACTATACATTTTGGTTTCATCAAAACAGTATTCAAATTCGTAAAGGAGTTTGGGGGCGTGAACAAACCATTCTAAATTTTAAAAACGTACAGCAGGTAGAAATTAAAACAAGCCCTTTTTTAAGGTCACATCATTTATGCACGCTGGTATTACATTCGGCTGGAGAAGACGTTGTTAACCTCCCCTTTATCCCTGTAGCTCAGGCCAACTA
>CANHCY010000073.1 GCA_947459295.1 Chitinophagaceae bacterium | reverse complement strand
TTTTTTTCCATTAAGCGTAGACTACCAAGAAAAGTTTGCTTCTGCAGGCCGTATTCCTGGTTCGTTTTTTAAGCGTGAAGCGCGTTTAAATGATTATGAAATATTAACGAGCAGGTTAATTGACCGTGCTTTAAGACCTTTATTCCCTGAAGATTATTTGTGCGATGTACAAGTACTTGTAAGTTTAATTTCTAGTGATGCTGAAGTATTACCAGATTCACTTGCTTGTTTAGCTGCATCTGCTGCACTTGCAGTATCAGATATTCCAGTAAAAGAAATTATTTCTGAAGTGCGTATTGCACGTGTTAACGGACAGTTTTTAGTAAACCCTACACGTTCGGAACTTGCGCAATCAGATTTAGAATTCATTATTGCTGCTACCGAAAAAAACCTAATGATGGTGGAAGGTGAAGCAAAAGAATGTTCTGAAGCAGATCTAATTAAAGCCTTAGAAATTGCGCATGATGCGATTCGCATTCAAATTAAAGCGCAAGCAGAATTAAGAGCTAAAAAAGGTGTTACAACTGTAAGAGATTACAAGAAGCCACCTCAATCAGAAGCTATTCAAGCTACAGTAAATGCTTTTGCTGCTAAGCGTGTATATGAAATTTCACGTAAAGGATCTTCTAAAAATGAGCGTAGCGATGCGTATAGCGCATTAAAAGACGAGTTAATTGCTAGCCTTGGCGAAGACGTTACCGATTTAGATAAAAAATTAGCTAAAAAATATTACGAAGACCTTAAGTGGGAAGTTGTACGTAACATGATGGTTGATGAGCGTATCCGTTTAGACGGCCGTGCACTTGATCAAGTTCGTCCACTAGCAATGGAAGTAGAACCACTTCCTACACCACACGGTTCTGCATTATTTACAAGAGGTGAAACACAATCTTTGACGACTGTTACATTTGGTACCAAACTAGATGAGTTATTACAAGAGAGTGCTGCAAAATCTGAATACACACCATTTATTTTACATTATAATTTCCCTCCATTTAGTACAGGTGAAGTTAAAATGATGCGTGGTGTTGGACGTAGAGAAGTAGGACATGGTAACCTTGCTATGCGTTCTTTAAAGCAAATGATGCCTAAAGAAGATTACGCATACACGGTTCGTGTTGTGAGTGACATTTTAGAAAGTAACGGTTCGTCTTCAATGGCAACTGTTTGTGCGGGTTCATTGGCGCTTATGGATGCGGGTGTTCCTGTTCCTAAGCACGTGAGTGGTGTTGCAATGGGTTTAATTTCTAGAGAAGATGGTAAATACGCCATTCTAACAGATATCTTAGGTGATGAAGATCATTTAGGTGATATGGACTTTAAAGTTACAGGTACTCGTGATGGTATTTGTGGCGTGCAAATGGATATTAAAGTAGACGGCTTAAGTATGGACATTATGCGTGAAGCTTTGGCTCAAGCGCGTACAGGTCGTTTACATATCTTAGATGCGATGTACGAATGTATGCCAGCGCACAGACCAGAAGTGAAGCCACATGCACCACGTATGGTTAAATTAGTAATAGATAAAGAATTTATCGGTGCTGTAATCGGACCAGGTGGTAAAGTGATTCAAGAAATTCAACGTGAAACAGGTACAACTATCAATATTGAAGAAGTTGGCAATACCGGTCATGTAAGCATTTTCTGTTCTGAAAAAGCAGGTCTAGAAAAAGCATTAGCATGGGTAAAAGGTATCACTGCTGTTCCTGAAGTAGGTGATGTGTATGAAGGTCCTGTTAAAGGCATTAAAGAATTTGGTGCATTTATCGAATTCATGCCTGGTAAACAAGGTTTATTACACATCTCTGAAATTAGCTGGTCGCGCCTAGAAACCATGGATGGCATTTTCAACGAAGGTGACATGGTAAAAGTAAAGTTGGTTGGCTTAGATCCTAAAACAGGTAAATTTAAGTTAAGCCACAAGGCCTTAATACCAAGACCGGGAGCTGAATAAGCTGTAGGTATGTACAATAATAGATTCAAAGGCCCGTTTTAAAAACGGGCCTTTTTGTTGTATAAGGCCTTCCTAAATAAGAACATAATATGAGTACAACCATTCAGGTTTCTATAGAAGTTGCTGATGAAGCCGTTAAGGATATAATGATTGCCGAGTTATCGGATATGGGTTTTGATGGGTTTGAAGAAACCGAAACAGGCCTTTTTAGCTATATAGATTCGGCTAAGTTTGATGCGGAGGTAACAGGTGGGTTAGCGGATTTGGTAAGTAGGCATGGGGCTAGCTTTTCGAGTGCAGCCATTGACAAACAAAACTGGAACGCTTTATGGGAGTCTAATTTTGAACCTGTATTGGTGGATGATTTTGTGGGGGTGCGCGCTAATTTTCATGAGCCATTTAATGATCAAGTAGAGCATGATATCATTATCACACCAAAAATGAGTTTTGGTACAGGTCACCACGGAACCACTTATTCGGTGATGCAGCTGATGCGGGGGATTGACTTTAAAGGACAGTCCGTTTTTGACTTTGGAACCGGTACCGGGCTGCTTGCGATCCTTGCGCATAAGCTTGGCGCTAGCTATGTGTTAGGGGTGGACAATGACGATTGGTGTATCGAAAACGCTTTAGAAAATATTGTAGTTAATAACACACAATCCATTGAAATAGAAAAGGTTAATGACGCTAACCTCAATAAAAAGTTTAATATAATTATTGCCAATATCAACAAGAATATCATACTTGACAACCTGGCTTTTTTGGCAGATGCGACGGTGCCGGGTGGAGTTGTTTTACTCAGTGGCCTACTTGTTGAAGATGAACCTGAAATTGAAGCTGCTTGTGCAGCACTATGTTGGAAACATCAAGAAACGAGGACAAGAAATAACTGGATTGCGCTGCATTACAGTGTTTAAACATAGCATCTCAAACCTTAGACGTTATTCAACGGTTTATGAATTAATCATTAATTTTAAAAATAGTCGTTCTAGAACTCAACTTAAAATGTATAGTGATGAATGAATTTTTGCTCATAATAGTAGCTTACCTGATTGGTTCTATTCCAACAGCAGTTTGGGTTAGTAAGTATTTTTTTGGCATCGATATTAGAGAATACGGTAGTGGAAACGCTGGTGCTACCAATACGTTTAGAGTATTAGGTTCTAAATGGGGCAGCTTTGTAATGCTCGTAGATGTTATTAAAGGCGTGGCAGCAACTTCTCTTTATTTGTTTCTTCCTCATTATTTAACCAATGAGTTACACCGCACCAACTTTATGTTGGGTTTAGGTATGGCATCTATACTTGGTCATATATTTCCTATTTGGGCCAATTTTAAGGGTGGGAAAGGGGTTGCTACCTTACTAGGTATGGCCGTTGCCATTCAGCCTATTGTAGCTGCTTGTTGCATTGCTGTATTTTTAATTGTGCTTTTTTTAACCAGATTTGTATCCCTAAGTTCTATACTTGCAGGTATCGCATTTATGGTATTTATACTATTTGTATTTAAGGAACAAGAAACCTTTTACCGGATTTTTGCGGTGATGGTAGCCCTGATGGTGGTATTAACCCATCAAAAAAACATTGGCCGAATCATCAATGGTACCGAAAGTAAGGTTCCAATTTTACGTCATCGAGACCGCCGAAAGCAAAGAAAATCAGGCGATAAGGCCTAGTTTGCTACATTTCTTCGTTAAATACCCTATATTTTTTGTACCTTTGCACTCTTTTTAGTTAATCCCTAATTTTTTAGGTATGTCCAATCAGCCGCTGTTAGAAAAGCTTCAATTAAAAGACGAAAAGAATATCCTGATTCAAGGACTTCCTTCTTCTGTAGAAAAGCAATTTGTAAAAGTAAACTTCGCTAAAAACGTAACGCCATTAATTAGATCTAAGAAATTGGATTTTGCGTTGGTATTTGCACTTAGCCAGCAGCAGCTTAATAATATCTTAAAAGAGGTTTTTCCGGCTATTACGCCCGAAACCAAATTATGGATTGCTTACCCTAAAACCACCAGTAAAATTGTGAGTGACCTCAATAGAGAGTCAAGTTGGGAAGTGCTTACTAAAAATGATTACGAATCGGTACGTCAAGTAACACTCGATCATGTATGGAGTGCCATTCGTTTCCAAAAAACAGATCAAATCCCAAATAAAGACCGCAGTTTTTCTGACGTTAAAAGCCTCGAGCTTAAAAGCGGTTCAGGTTTTGAAAAGCGCCTAATTGCCTTACCTGTAGATTTGGAAAGAATTTTCACCAACCACGAAGAAGCTAAAGAGTTTTTTACCTCTTTATCTATTAGCAACCAAAAAGAATACCTAAGCTGGATTCAGGGTGCTAAAAAAGCAGAGACTAGACAAATCCGTTTAGAAACTGCCGTAGAAAAGCTGATGGCTGGTAAAAGAAACCCCACCGAAAAATAAACCTTACACAGCCGCGGTAGCGAGTTCTTTAATGGCAGCAACTAGCTGGTCCAATTCCTTTGTTGTGGTAAACACATTGGGCGTGATTCTACATCCCACCACATTACCTGTGTCAATACCTACCGTGTAAATCTTGTATTTCTCAAAAAGTGTTTTAGCGAGCGTAGCAGGTGGCATCCCTTTAATCCCCACATTGGCAATCGCACAAATTCGAGTATCCTGTTTTGGGGTGTTATAAATAACGCCAGGCATATCCATAATTTGCTGGGTCCAATATTGTTGCAAAAATTTAAGACGAGCCTGTTTGCGCGCGGGTCCAATAAGTGTATAATGTTCTATCGAATCTTCGATGGTTAAATCGGTGGCAACAGGGTGGGTGCCTGTGTGGTTAAATTTAGCAATGCCTACTTCTTCAGATTTAGAAGGTCCAATTAACGGCCAAGCAGCATCCTGATTTTCTTTGCTCACATATAATATACCGGCGCCAAGTGGGCTCGATAACCATTTGTGTAAACTAGCGCCGTAAAAATCGCAATGTAGATCTGGTATGGTATATACGAGTTGCGCAAAAGCGTGCGCACCATCTACGAGTACTTTTACACCATGCTCGTGGGCCATGTCACATATTTTTCGAATAGGCATTACCTGTCCAGAAATATTAATAACGTGCGATACGAGTAGTAGTTTTGTTTTTGGAGTAATAGCATTTTTATATAGTGCTACAATTTCTTCATCGGAACTTGGGTTAACGGGTACCGAAAGTATTTTATTAACCACACCATGTCTGGCTGCAACTTCTCTAAACATATCGAGCATAGCGCCATAGTCTTGCACGGCCATAATAGCTTCGTCGCCAGCTTGCCATTTAAAGCCCGCAATAATAGTATCTAACGACTCGGTAGTGTTTCTGGTGATAACAATTTCGGAAGAGTCGCAACCTGCAAGTGTAGCAAGTTTTGCGGCTACTCTTTTTTTATTGTCATACTGCACCGTTCTCATATAATACGCCCCTAAACTGTTCACGTATTTAATATGCTCAATGTATTTGTTGAGTAGTTTTTGTGGTAAAATATTATAGTAGCCGCTTTCTAAGTTGATATATTTTTCTTGTAACACATAATCGGCCCTGAGGGCAGCCCAAAAATCTTCATCGGCAGCAATTTGATGTAATGGCAAGTGTTGGTATTTGGCAATATGCGCCTCCGCCGAAAATTTTGTGAATGGGAGAGACATGCCTGCGAGCGTGAGTCCTTTTAAAAAAGTTCTTTTATGCATAACTATAAAGGTGTAGAGGTTTTGTATTTTTTTTTGATTGCTTTTTGTGAGAATGAACAGTTGGACGGTGCTCATTTCAAATAGAATGAAAAGGTAAGAATTTTAGATAGAATTTGGGTCATCGAGTTTATTATTATTAAATTACATCAACCTTATAACCAACATGAAATACACACACAAGTTATTGGCTTTATTAATTTTGGTAACAAGTTTATTACAGCTCATAAAAGCGCAAACCAAACTTGCCCAAAAAACACCTCCCAATGTTGTACTCATTTTTATGGACGATATGGGATATGGTGATCCAGAAACTTATGGAGGTTACCCATACCATACGCCCAATTTAAATAAGTTGGCGGCTAGTGGTATGCGCTTTACTAATTTTTATGCGGCCCAGGCCGTTTGTAGCGCTTCCAGAGCGGCACTTTTAACTGGTTGCTATCCTAATAGAGTGGGCATTTCTGGGGCACTCATGCCTTGGTCAAATGTGGCTTTAGATCCATCAGAGGAAACCATTGCATCGATGGTGAAACAAAAAGGGTATAAAACCAGTATGATTGGTAAATGGCATTTGGGTGCCAAAGCGCCTTATTTACCTACTTCATATGGCTTTGATGAATATTTGGGTTTACCTTATTCTAATGATATGTGGCCGGTAGGTTATGATGGCAAACCTATAACAGATAC
>CANHCY010000072.1 GCA_947459295.1 Chitinophagaceae bacterium | reverse complement strand
TTAGGCACTATTGCTTCAATTATCCGAAAAAACAAAACCTCGAAAGTGGTTTGTATTGCAGACAATGTGGTTCCTCACGAAAAACGCCCTTTAGATACCCTGTTTACCAAATATTTTGTTGGTCAAATAGATGCTTTTGTAACACTCAGTGAAAAGGTTCAAAAAGACCTTACCCTATTTACACAAAAACCATCTGCCACGGTAGTACATCCACTCTACGATAATTTTGGTGAACCTATTTTAAAACAAGAAGCAAGAAAAAAACTAGAACTAGACGCATTTGATCCAATTATTTTATTTTTTGGTTTTATAAGAGCATACAAAGGACTCGATTTATTATTGCAAGCACTAGGTTATTTAAAAAAGCAAGGCAAAATAATTCCTACACTTGTTATTGCTGGAGAGTTTTACGATAAAAAAGAACCTTATTTACAACTCATACGGGAACAGGATTTAATCAATGACGTCATTGTAAAAAGCGATTTTATTGCAGACATCGATGTTCGTAATTATTTTTGCGCCACCGACTTTGTGATACAACCCTATAAACATGCTACACAATCAGGTATTACACCACTCTGTTTTCATTTTAATAAACCCATGCTTGTAACGAGTGTGGGTGCCCTAGCAGCAATGGTTCCCAATAATGTTGTTGGAGTTGTAACGGAGCCAGATTATGTATCTATTGCTCATGGAATTGAAAAACTATATGCATTAGGCGAACCTCATTTTATTCCAGCAATAGAAATCGAAAAGAAAAAATACAATTGGAATCAATTAACCCATCAAATATGGGATCTAATATCATAATACTATGTCAACACAAAAAATTCAATCTATCATAGAAAGTTCGATTGCTGTAAAACAACAATTTGTTTCTGATCCAGCTTTCTTAGAAAAAATAAATACGGCTGTAACGCTAGTAGCTAACGCTTTTAAAGAAGGGTATAAAGTGCAATTTTGTGGTAATGGTGGTAGTGCTGCCGATGCACAACATTTAGCCGCCGAATTTTCGGGACGTTTTTACAAAAATCGTAAAGCACTTCCCTCCGATGCTTTACATTGTAATAGCTCTTATTTAACAGCAGTTGCTAACGATTATAGTTACAATGATATTTATAGTAGACTTGTAGAAGGCACCATGTATAAAGGAGATGTACTTATTGGTATGAGCACATCTGGTAATTCTGGCAATATTGTAAAAGCTTTTGAAATGGCAAAGTTGATGGGTATTGTTACCATCGGATTCACAGGAGCAGCTGGTGGTAAAATGAGTGATTTATCAGATGTACTCCTCAATGTTCCTAGCACTGACACCCCACGAATTCAGGAGAGCCATATTTTAATTGGACATATTATTTGTGAACTTGTAGAAGCCCAATTATTTACATAATGGATATTTTAGAAAATATAGATCCTTCTTGGACGCTGTTTTTAGACCGTGATGGTGTATTAAATCACGAAAAACATTTAGACTATATCAGAAATGTGTCTGAATTAAAACTCTATGATGGCGTGGTAGATGCCATGCGTATTTTTGCAACGCTTTTTTCAAAAATCATCATCGTAACCAACCAAAAAGGTATTAGCAAAGGTCTTATGACAGAACAAGACCTAGACGCCATTCATAGTTCATTAAAGTTGCAAATTGAACTTGGCGGTGGAAATATAGATGCGATTTTTTATTGTTCAGATATGGCCGATGATTCACCCAACCGAAAGCCTCAATGTGGAATGGCTTATCAGGCACAAAAACAATTTCCTGAAATTGATTTTTCAAAAAGCATCATGGTTGGAAACCGGTTAAGTGATATGGGATTTGCCCGTAACGCTGGTATGCATAGTGTTTTTTTAGCCACCACACATCCAGAAATTGAATTCCCGCATCCAAGTATTGATTTTAGGTTTAACTCGTTAATTGATTTTGCAAACGCATTATAATAACTACCATGAAAAAACTACTTTTTATATGTATTCTTTTTTGTAATCAATTAGCTGCGCAAAATATTCTACAATTAGAAGATGAAATAAAAAAATCGGCGTATAATATTGTGAATGGAGAAACCTATAGCGAAAGGGTTGCGGCAGATAGTGCATTTACCAAAGGACTTGTTAGAGCTTTAAAAACACCATTCTCGTTTCATCATAGGTTTGATTCTTTAATAACGGTATCTACCCTGTTTTCTCCAGATAGTACCTTTAAAGTATTTACTTGGCAGTTACTATCTGAAGATGAAAAAAGCTACCGTCAAAAAGGCGCCATTCAAATGCAAACGAAAGATGGAAGTTTGCAACTGATTCCTTTATTTGATTGTTCCGAATTTACTGACGCTCCAAACGATTCTATTAGAGACGCCAAACACTGGATTGGCGCTATTTATTATAAAATCATTCCTAAAAAATACAATAACAAAACATACTATACTTTGCTAGGGCTTGATGGTAATAATACTGTTACCCATAAAAAGTGGATGGAAGTCATATATTTTAATGAAGACAACAAACCCGTTTTTGGCGGTAATTATTTCGTTTATAAAAATGATGAGTTTAAGCCTAAGCAACCGACTTCAAGGTTTGTATTAGAATACAAAAAAGAGTCGATTGTGAAAATGAATTACGATCCTGAATTAGACCTAATCATTTTTGCAACGCTTATCAGTGAAGAAAACATTCCTCAAAAAAAGGAAACATTAGTGCCTTATGGAACCTATGAAGGTTTTAGTTGGGACAAAGGCAAATGGGTACACCTTCCCCGCATTAAAGAGTTGGATCCAGATCCAAAAGTAAATCCAGATCAAACCATTAAAAAAAAGAATTAGTCGAGTTTAAGTACCGCTAAAAATGCCTCTTGAGGAACTTCTACGTTTCCAATTTGACGCATACGCTTTTTACCTTCTTTTTGCTTTTCGAGTAATTTACGCTTACGGCTAATATCACCACCATAACATTTTGCAGTTACGTCTTTACGCATCGCACTAATATTTTCTCTGGCAATTACTTTAGCCCCAATCGCAGCTTGAATGGCAATTTGGAATTGTTGTTTAGGTAAAAGTTCTTTTAGCTTTTCGCATAATTTTCTTCCAAAATCGGCAGCTCTACTTCTATGAATAAGAGCGCTCAATGCATCCACTTTTTCATTGTTTAGTAAGATATCCATTTTAACGATGTCTGCATCGCGGTAGCCAATAGGGTTATAATCAAAAGAAGCATATCCTCTTGTAGAGCTTTTTAATTTGTCATAGAAATCAAATACGATTTCAGTTAACGGCATTTCAAAAATAAGTTCTACGCGAGTAGGTGTTAAATAGCTTTGGTTAATAAGCATACCTCTTTTGCCTAAACAAAGGGTCATGATGTTACCAATATAATCAGGGAGTGTAATAATTTGTGCGCGAATAAAAGGCTCTTCAATACGATTAATTTTAACAGGATCCGGCATTTCTGTTGGATTGTTAACCATGATTTTTTCATCGCGTGTGGTATAGGCAATAAATCCTACGTTGGGAACGGTTGTAATAACTGTTTGGTTAAACTCACGTTCTAGACGCTCTTGGATTATTTCCATGTGCAAGAGTCCTAAAAATCCACATCTAAATCCAAAACCTAGTGCTTGTGATGTTTCAAGTTCGAAGGTTAAAGAAGCATCATTTAATTGAAGCTTATCCATACAATCACGGAGTTCTTCAAACTCATCGGTATTAACCGGGAATATACCAGCAAATACCATTGGTTTTACTTCTTCAAAACCATTGATCATTGGTCCAGGATTATTTGCAAGTGTTATCGTGTCTCCCACTTTAACTTCTTTTGCATTTTTAATACCTGTGATAATATATCCAACGTCTCCTGCCCTTACTTCAGATTTAGGCGTCATGTTTAATTTAAGCACACCCACTTCGTCGGCAAAATAATCGTTACCAGAAGCCACAAATTGAATTTTGTCTCCTTTTTTGAGAACCCCATTCATGATGCGGTAATAAACGATAATACCTCTAAAACTATTAAATACGCTATCAAAAATGAGTGCTTGTAATGGTGCTTCAGGATCGCCAGTTGGCGCTGGAATGCGTTCTACAATGGCCATTAAAATTTCTTCAATACCAATGCCAGATTTTCCACTCGCTAATAAAATATCTTCTGCCTTACAACCAATTAAATCAACAATCTGATCTGTTACTTCCGGAATTTTAGCTCCATCCATATCAATTTTATTGATAACCGGAATGATTTCTAAATTGTTATCAATGGCCAAATATAAATTAGAAATAGTTTGAGCTTGAATACCTTGAGAGGCATCTACTAACAACAAAGCACCTTCGCAAGCGGCAAGCGCCCTACTTACTTCGTAACTAAAATCTACGTGACCCGGGGTGTCAATAAGGTTTAAAATGTATTCTGTACCCTTGTACATGTAACTTACCTGAATGGCATGACTTTTAATGGTAATACCTTTTTCGCGCTCCAAGTCCATGTCATCCAAAACCTGGTTCATCATGTCTCTCTCACCAATTGTTTTGGTATGTTCCAATAAACGATCTGCCAGGGTTGATTTACCATGGTCAATATGTGCAATAATGCAAAAATTACGTAGTTGCTTCATAAGTGCGCGAAGATAAGCTTAAAACTACTTTTTTAGCGCATTAATAATGGCCACAAATTCGTCTGCAATAAGCGATGCGCCACCTACTAAACCACCATCTACGTCAGGTTGACTAAAGATTTCAACGGCATTGGCACTTTTAACGCTTCCACCATATAAAATAGAGATGGCATCCGCTATTGTTTGGCCGAATTTACTAGCAATATGACTTCTAATAAAAGCATGCATTTCTTGTGCTTGCTCGCTACTTGCCGTTTTACCAGTACCAATTGCCCATATGGGCTCATAAGCAATAACAACATGCGCAATAGATTCTTCTGATAAATGAAACAAAGATTCGGTTAATTGTTTAGCAACATACTCATTTTGTGTAGCGGATTCTCTAATTTCTAGCGGTTCGCCACAACAAAATATAGGCGTGGTTTTATTTTCTAAACAAATATTTACTTTTTGAGCTAACAACTCATTGTTTTCGTTAAAATATTCTCTTCTTTCTGAATGTCCAATCACTACATATTTAACACACATGCTTTGAAGCATTGTAACAGAGACTTCTCCTGTATAGGCTCCCGATGCTTTATCAGAACAGTTTTGTGCAGCAACAAACACATTGGTTTTAGCACCCACTTTTGCTTGAGCCATGGATATGTATGGAAAAGGAACCGCAAAAATTGCCTCTTGGTTTGCCAGTAAAGTATGTGGCTTTGCACTAATAGCATCTAATAATGCTTCCCCTTCTTTGAGCGTTAAATTCATTTTCCAATTGGCTGCTGCGATTTGCTTTCTCATGATTGCTTATTTTATTGCTTATAGTTTTAAGATAAGTTGCTTGTTAATGATTCAAAGATAGCTCGGATCATCTGTTTTTCAATATCAGCAAAGGGTTCATTCTTAAATGATTTCCAACCAGCTGTATCCTCGATAAGTTTGTCAATTTGATAAGTTGTATTGTTGGTGCCCCAACTAAAATGAGGTACTACATTTGGAGTAAGTCCTGCACAAAAAACATTGGCACCCACGCCAATAGTTGCACCAGTTGTAATGCTTGTATTGATGGCCGTTTTAACATAGTCACCCATACAAACACCCATTTTATTACCTACATAACGCTTTGTGTTTGTAACTTCATCCCAAACACCAATGCTTCCTGCCGTATTTTTTACATTGCTATTAGAAGTACCAGCACCTAAATTGCACCACTCACCAATCACCGAATCACCTAGGTAACCATGATGCGCTTTATTGGAATAGCCAAACAAAATGCTATTTTTTACTTCACCACCTATAATACATTTTGGCCCAATAGTAGTTGCTCCATATACTACCGTATTCATTTTCACGCAGGCATCTTTTAGTAAAACAAACGGGCCTCTGATGCAAGATCCTTCCTGAATTTCTGCCCCACTAGCAATGTAAATAGGCCCCGTACTCGCATTTAAATGGCAATGAGAAAGGTTTGTATTTTCTTCAATAAAAATTTGTTCATTATTAGTTACCGTGCAAGTACCCGGTATGGTTGCCGATGTTTTACCAGCGGTTGCTAATTCAAAATCAAATCTAATTTGCGCATCGTTGATAGCAATTAAATCAGAAGCATAATGCAATCTTTTTTGATTCTCTAACTTTGTCTTAGAGGTATAGTCCTCAATATGATTGGTCTCCCCAACGCCTGCAATAAAACCTGTTGTATCATATATACATTGGCCGGTTTGTAATGCTTTTATTTGGTTAATTAATGCGGTATTTAATATGAGTGCTGCATCAATCCATAATGTATTAGAAGTTATTTCAGGTATGCCGTATAAATGCTGTAATACTTTATTGGTTAGAATATGCACTTTATCCCCTGTAATGTGCTCCCACCTTTCTTTGGGCGTAAAAATACCTGACCTAATAGTACTAACAGCTCTTGTATGCGTAAATGGATACAGCTGTTGTCTGAAAATATTATCAAATAAAATTATAGGCATGGTTTCACAAGATAGCAAAAAAAAATCCCCTCGCGTAAGCGAAGGGATAGTGCCCCAGGCGGGAATCGAACCCGCACTCGCGTTGCGGCGAACAGGATTTTAAGTCCTGCGTGTCTACCAGTTCCACCACCAGGGCATGGTGTAAAAAAAATCCCGAACAAGGCTC
>CANHCY010000071.1 GCA_947459295.1 Chitinophagaceae bacterium | reverse complement strand
TATTCCTGCATTGCAAAAAATTGGTGCATTGGCATCTGATTACCATACCAAAGAACATTGGTTCATGCTACCATAATCTTAACGCAAAAAAAGTAAGAGATGAAAAAAATAATTAATTATACAATGGCTTTGGTTGCCTTATTTGTATTTGCTTCATGCAAAAAAAATACAGGCGTTACCAATCAGCCTTATGAAGCATATGGAACGCCCGCAAATAAGGGGCAATTAAAAGTGAACCTAGCGTTTGCTTACGCAATCGATTACGCAAACTTGCGTATCAAATTAAATGGCGCATATGTAAGTAACTTGTTACAATCACGTACCCCATTTCCTGGGGGTGGATTTAATACCCGTGGTAGTAACTTTGCACTTTATATGAGTGTGCCTTTAGGTAGAAATGAAGTTTCTATTGTAATGCCTAGGTTTGGTACCAATGTTGATTCTGTAGTGTTGTTTTCTACTAATGTAAACATTGCAGATAATACACCTCAAACACTGCATCTTACAGATACAGCTGCAAACATGAAGTCGGTGCTTGTAAGAAACAATATTGTTGGTATCGCTGATGGTATGTGTAGGTTTAATTTTGTGCATTTAATACCAAATGTGCCTGCCGTAGATTTATACCTAAATGGTATTCTGATGAGGGCCAACATTCCTTACTTAGGAGCTTCTGGCGCCATGGATATTCCAGTAGGTATCAATGCACCTGGTTTTGTGTCTGGTGCAACTACAGTATGGGCAGTTCGTACAGCTGGTGCCACTGCTACTTCTGCAGCACTTGTGAGTTTTGCGAGTGCAAGTGGATTGATAAGTGGGGGAGCCCTTACTGGTTTTTGTATGGGCTACGCTGGTTCAACAGGTGCTAGACTTCCGTTTTTGGCTATGACACTTGATAAGAATCAATAATTGTATTTCTGATACATTCGAATAGGGCGAAAAATTATATTTTTCGCCCTATTTTTTTAACAAAGTTTGCGTCAATAGTTTTGTAAATTTGTAGTCATGAAGGCTAAATATTTGTTGATAGTTGGGCTCTTGTTTTTTGCGCCGTTTGTAGTTGCTTCGCAGGCTTTAGATTCTATGCTTTCGATATACAACCAAAATTATCAGCAAGAAAAAGTGCATATACATTTTGACAAAGGGCTTTATGCAAAAGGTGAAACCATTTGGGCTAAAGCTTATATTTTAGCAGGCGAGGGGTTATCCGATTATAGCAGAAATTTTTACGCAGATTGGTATGACGATGCAGGACTCCTAATTAAGCATACGGTGCATCCCATTTTTGAATCCTCTGCAAAGCTTCAGTTTGAAATTCCGCAAAATTATAAAGGCGCCCGCATTCGTGTAAAAGCATACACCAGGTGGATGCTTAATTTTGATGCAGCATTTATTTTCACCAAAGACATTACAGTCCAAGGTTCCGATTCACTAGCGGGTACAAAAAAAGTAGACCCCATTTATAAATTACAATTTTTTCCGGAGGGCGGACAACTCATTACAGGCCTTCAAGCCCAGGTAGGATTTTTATCGGTGAATCAAAACGGCGATCCTGCGCCTATAAAAGGCGCTATTTTTAATAGTAAAATGGTGCTCATAGATTCTATCCAATCGGTGCATGATGGGATGGGTGTTTTTAGTTTTACGCCAGAAAAAGACGAGTCTTATAATTGTATATGGGTAGATGCAGTAGGAACTGTGCATAATACTGCCTTACCGGCTGCAAAACCAGATGGCATTGTGATGCAGGCGCTGTTGCAAGAAGATAAAGCTAAAATAGTTATTCAGCGTCCTGGTGTAACTGCACAAAACTTTTTACAACTTCATGTGGTGGCTTCTATGAATCAGCGCATGGTCTATACTTCTACCATTCAACTCCAAACAAAAAAATCTGCAGCACTTGCCATGCGCACTGATAGTTTGCCAACGGGTGTTTTACAAATTACCGTTTTTGATGCAGCTTGGGTGCCAGTAGCTGAGCGGGTATTGTTTATCAATAATAACTTGCATACATTTTACCCTTCTGTAAAAATGTTTACGCCCCGTTTATTTAAGCGTGCTAAAAACACCATCGATATTGTTGTAGAGGATACTTTGTTAAGTAATTTATCGGTATCTGTAACGGATGTGAATGCGGTGCAAGACAATTCAAATAATATTTTTTCGAACCTGCTTTTACAAGGTGATATCAAAGGTAATATTCCAAATGCTGCTCATTATTTTTCAAGTACCGATGCTGACATACCTGCAAAGCTTGACCTAGTTATGCTTACACACGGTTGGCGTAAATACAACTGGGAGGACATGGTAAAAGGTAAACTTCCGAGTTTAAAACATCCTGTGGATAGTGATTATTTACAAATTAGAGGGGCAGTATACAATGGCTCTACATTTGATAATAAATTGGTGCAAAGTATTACCATGGTATTACAGTCAAAAGATAGTAGCAAGCAGTATTTTTTTACACCCATTAACCCAGACGCAAGCTTTAGTCAGCGCGGCATTATATTTTTTGATACCGTACGTGTTTTTTATAAAATTAATGGTGATAAAAAAGTAGCACCTACAACTGTTGCTAATTTTAATTATAGTTTGCCTACTGTTTTGTATCCCACACAAATTCAATTGTATCATTTTGCAAAACCAGATACAACGGGTCTTTCTTATTTAATGTACATGGAAGCGCAGGCAAAAAAAATTAAAAAAGCATTTGACTCGGTCGTTGTTTTAAAAGAAGTAGTGGTACAATCAAAGGCAAAGTCTGCAATTGATGTATTGGATGAAAAATATACTTCAGGCTTATTTTCTAGTAAAGACACCTATGCTTTTGATGTGCAAAATGATATCCATGCAACGGGTGCTACCAATGTATTTCAATACTTACAAAATTTAATTCCGGGCATGACCATGTCACTTCCCATACTAGGTGCCAATGGTGCAGAAGATGCCAATAGTAATAACGTGCCTGGTTTAAATTGGCGCGATGGGACCCCTGATATTTTCTTAAATGAAGTAATTTCTGACGCGGAGCAAACCATGGGTATTCAAATGAGTGACATTGCTTACATTAAAGTTTTTCGTCCTCCTTTTATGGGATCTTCCGGATCTGGTCCGTCAGGTGCTATTGCTATTTATACTAAAAAGCCAGCCGATCTAAAAAATGAAAGTTTAAAAGGTTTGAGTAACGCCATTTTAACTGGGTATACCAATTACAAAGAATTTTATAGTCCTAATTATTTGACAGCACCTACTAAAGTACCTGATGTAAGAACCACACTTTATTGGAATCCTTATGTATTAACGGACAAAAAAACCAAACTGGTTAAACTAGATTTTTACAATAACGATGTCACCACCAAATTTAGAATTGTGGTAGAAGGCATGAATGCTTCAGGTAAATTAACCCGAGTAGAAAAAATTATTCAGTAAGGGGCTTCTTATTCCGATTCTTTGTCAAATTCAAAATCGTCGCTATCAAGTAGCTCACGTTCTATTTCTTCCATCATCACAATATCCGATGCTTCACTTACAGTGGGGGTCAGGTTAAGCACTTCTAAAAAGCCCAGTTCATCAAATGCGTTTTCGATTTTTGGGGAGAGGCAGCAAATGACAAATGAGGCACTTTTATCATAAAATGCCTGTTGTAAATCTGTTAAGATTTGACATGCAGTAGGTTCTATGTCTGTAACTTTTTCAAGGTTCAGCACCATATTTTTTAATGGCGATTCTAGACATTTATTGCAAATAGTCTCGATTTCTGCTGCTATAATGGCAGTAATTGAGGTTCCAGCGGGGGTTAACAGCTGGAATTTTTCTTTGGTATCAATTTTGAGTTCCATAGGTTATGCGTGAAGTTAGTAAATGTGGATAATCCACATACAACTTCGCTCAAAAATATTCGTTATAATTGTATAAATCCAATTTTCGTTATGGATAATAATTTTTCGGCACAAGTAAAAGAGATCATTTCCTATAGTAGGGAGGAGGCTTTAAGGTTAGGTAATGACTTTATAGGAACAGAGCATTTACTGCTTGGTCTTATAAGGGATGAGGAAAATACGGCCATTAAGGTGCTAAAGCAGCTTAATGTAGACCTGTATGAGCTGCGCAAGGAAATTGAGCTAGCCGTAAAGGATAAGACCGGTAAAAATATTGCCAATATCAATAGTTTGCCCTTAACCAAGCAGGCCGAAAAAGTAATTCGTGTAACTGTTTTGGAAGCCAAGGCCCTTAAAAGTCCACTGGTTGAAACAGAGCACCTAATGCTAAGTATTTTAAAAAACAAAGAAAATATTGCCACTCAAATACTAGGTCAATTTGATATTGATTACGATTTGTTTAGAACAGAGCTAGGCATGGTGGGAAGTTCTAGTCCTCAAAATGAATTCCCAGAAGACAATGATGACGATTTTGACGAAGAAAAGAGAGGTGGTGGATTTAGCCAGCCTAAAGCTTCAAAATCTCCAGCCGGTGCTAAAAGTAAAACCCCTGTGCTAGATAATTTTGGTAGAGATATCACCAAATTAGCGGAGGCAGGTAATTTGGACCCGATTGTAGGCCGTGAAGCAGAAATTGAGCGTGTGAGCCAGATTTTAAGCCGTCGCAAAAAAAATAATCCTATTTTAATTGGTGAGCCGGGTGTGGGTAAAACGGCTATCGTAGAAGGCCTAGCGCTCCGAATTGTGGAACGCAAAGTAAGCCGCGTACTTTTTGACAAACGTGTAATATCATTAGACCTGGCAGCACTTGTTGCGGGTACTAAATACCGTGGTCAATTTGAAGAGCGTATGAAAGCCATCATGAATGAGCTTGAAAAAAACAGAGACGTTATTTTATTTATTGACGAAATACATACTATTGTTGGTGCTGGCGGCGCGAGTGGATCACTCGATGCGTCTAACATTGTTAAACCAGCACTTGCAAGAGGAGAGCTCCAATGTATTGGTGCTTCTACACTTGACGAATACCGCATGCACATCGAAAAAGATGGCGCACTCGATAGACGTTTTCAAAAAGTATTGATTGAACCACCAAGTGTGGATGATACCATCATTATTTTAAACAATATCAAATCTAAATACGAAGATTTTCACAACGTAACATATGGTGATGACGCTATCGAAGCTTGTGTAAAATTAAGCGACCGCTACATGACGGACCGTTTGCTTCCAGACAAAGCCATTGATGTACTTGATGAAGTAGGTGCTAGGGTGCACTTGAAAAATATCAATGTCCCTGAAACCATCGTGGCTCTTGAAAAAGAAATTGAAGCCGTTAAAAACGAAAAAAATAAAGTGGTAAAAAGTCAGCGTTTTGAAGAAGCTGCTGCACTTAGAGACACTGAAAAAAAATTAGGTGAATCTTTAGATCAAGCAAAAAATGCTTGGGAAGAAGAAAGCAAACACAAGCGATATCCTATTTCTGAAGAAAATATTGCCGAAGTAGTGAGCATGATGACAGGTATTCCTGTTAAGCGTATGGTGCAAGCGGAAACAGATAAGCTGCGCCGTATGAACGAGGAAATGAAGGGTATGGTTATTGGACAAGACGAGGCTATTTTAAAAGTGGTGAAAGCCATTCAACGCAATAGAGTAGGTTTAAAAGATCCAAAAAAACCAATTGGTACGTTTATATTTTTAGGGCCTACCGGTGTTGGTAAAACTGAATTGGCGCGGGCGTTAGCACGTAACATGTTTGAATCTGATGACGCACTTATTCGAATAGATATGAGTGAGTATATGGAAAAATTTACCGTAAGCCGTTTAATTGGAGCGCCTCCAGGCTATGTTGGTTACGAAGAGGGCGGTCAGTTAACAGAAAAAGTTAGACGCAAACCATACTGTGTTATTTTACTTGACGAAATTGAAAAAGCGCATCCAGATATTTACAATATTTTATTGCAGGTATTGGATGATGGTCAATTAACGGATGGTCTTGGCAGAAAAATTGATTTCAAAAATACCATGATTATCATGACTTCGAATATTGGCGTGCGTCAATTAAAAGAGTTTGGTGATGGTGTAGGATTTGCTACTGCAACGCGTGTTCAGAACGCTGAAGAAAACAATAAAGCGGTTATTGAAAAAGCCTTAAAGCGTACGTTCTCTCCAGAGTTTTTAAACCGTATTGATGATGTGGTTGTGTTTAACTCTTTAACCAAAGAAAACATTTTTAATATCATTGATATTTTAATGAAGGGTGTAGAAAAGCGTTTGCAAAACCTAGGCTTTAGTTTAGAATTGACAGAAGCTGCCAAAGATTTTATTGCAGATAAAGGATACGATGTGCAGTATGGTGCAAGACCATTACATAGAGCTATTCAAAAATATTTGGAAGATCCTCTAGCGGAAGAAATTTTAAACTATACCATTTCTGCAGGCGATACACTTGTTGCTGACCTTGATAAAGAAGCAGGAAAAATCATTTTTACTTTTCGTAAAAAAGTAACCGAAGACGAAAGCGCTAAAGTAGAGTAGATATTAGTAATAGATGGGGGGATTATTCTCCCCATCTGTAACTGTCCTGCTTGAGTCCAGCTAAATCAATAACACGGTCTACCACGGTTGCTGCTGCCTGCTCAATAGTAGTAGGTCTACTATAAAACGATGGTGTAGCTGGGCAAATGATGCCGCCTGCCAGTGTTACCGTTTCCATGTTTTTGATATGTATTAGATTGTACGGCGTTTCGCGCACCATTAAAATAAGCTTTCTTCTTTCTTTTAAAACTACATCTGCGGCGCGCGTAATTAAATCGTCACTAATACCGGCTGCAATGCGCCCTAAGGTACCCATACTGCAAGGAGCTACAATCATGGTGTTATAGCCCGCCGATCCAGAGGCAAAGGGGGCGTTAAAGTCAAATTTTTCGTAGTAATTAAAAGGGTAGTTATTAAAATCAGTATTACCCAGTTCCGTTTCCCAAACTTCTTTGGCGTTTTTGCTCATGACAATGCCCACCTGTGCAACTTGGGTGTTTAAAGCAGCTAATTTATCCAATAAAACCTTGGCATAAATAGAACCGCTGGCTCCAGTAATTGCAATGACAATTTTGTGTTGCATGGGCATCTTTTGTAGTATAACAAAAGT
>CANHCY010000070.1 GCA_947459295.1 Chitinophagaceae bacterium | reverse complement strand
ATGCACCCGAATTATCTGATGCACTTGAAGCTGCCAAACATTTACCCAACGTAAACATTAGAGGCCTGATGGGTATGGCATCTTTTTCTGATGATCAGGATGTAGTTGCTTCCGAATTTAATTACTTACACGAGCTATTTACAACACATCACTTTAATCTACAGCCAACCGCTGTATTAAGTATGGGTATGAGTGCCGATTATGCACTTGCCATAAAATCTGGTAGCACGATGGTTAGGATCGGAAGCTTACTATTTGGTGCCCGTCAGTAATCTTGGCGCCCGTCAATAAATCAATTACTTTTTAGTTCCTGCATAGTCAAATACCAATTGGCAAAATGCTTTTACGCCCAAATCAAATCCTGATTCGTCAATAAAAAATTCGGGCGTATGGTGTAAAGACGCTTCTGATGGTTTCATCCCTTTTGGCATCGCACCTAGGTAAAAGAAAAATGCTGGTGTTTTTTCTCCAAAAAAAGAAAAGTCTTCGGCACCTGTATCCCAATCTCTTTCTTTTACATTGCCTTTGCCAGCAGCCGTTTCTAAAAACGGAACCGTAAGTTTTACAAGGGCAGGATCGTTGTAGGTAACCAGTGTTTTAGTACTAATGGTAACATCTGCAGTGGCGCCAGCACTCGCAGCTATATGACTTACGGTGTTTTTGATACGCTCATGCAATTCTTTTTGCATAGCAGGGTCAAGGGTCCTTAACGTACCAATCATTTCACAAGACTCTGGAATAATATTATTGCGCACACCACTATGAATTGCGCCAATGGTAATTACAACCGGTGCTTTGGTAAGTTCCATTTGTCTACTCACAATATTTTGTAGCCCTTGAATAATTTGTGCAGATGCTGCAATAGGATCTACGCCAGTCCAAGGTTTTGAACCGTGGGCGCCTTTACCGTTTACAACAATTTTAATCCAATCGGAAGAAGCCATAAAGCCTTGTGGCTTGTATTGAATTTCACCAACAGGTACTTCAGTTTTTATATGCATACCAAAAACCACGTCTACTTTAGGGTTTTCTAATACGCCTTGTTTGATCATAAGTTGTGCGCCACCTTCTTCACCTTCTGGAGAGCCTTCTTCGGCGGGTTGAAATAAAAACACCACAGTACCTGGTACGTCTGCCTGCATTTTTTTAAGTACTGTTGCCGTACCCATTAATATAGAAGTATGTGCGTCATGTCCACAAGCGTGCATGACACCCACTTTTTGACCATTGTATTCGGTAACTACTTTTGAGGCAAAGGGTAAACTGTTTCTTTCGGTAACCGGTAGTGCGTCAATATCAGCTCTTAGCGCAACTACTGGGCCTGGCTTGCCACCTTTTAAAACTGCTACAACACCTGTATTAGCTACGTTTTCTTTTACTTCATAACCAATCGAGCGCATGTAGTTGGCAATGTATTTACCAGTATTAAATTCACGGTTGCTTAACTCCGGATGTTCATGAAAATGTCTGCGCCATGTTGTTAACTGAGGGGTTACTTCTGCTACTAATGCTGCATAGTTAGCTGGGGTAGAGCTCGCCGCCGTTGTTTGTTTTTTTTGCGCTACAGCTGTAAGTGATGTAACAACAAGTAAAAAGGCTAGGGATACATTTTTCATGATAAATATATTTACATAAATGATTTAAAATTCGCCAAACACAGATCTTAAAGCGTTAGAAATTTCACCAAGAGTTGCTTTATTTTCCACGGCCTCTACAACAAGTGGCATGATGTTATCAGTGCCTTTTGCTGCAGTAGTTATCGCGTCTAAACAAGCGACCACTTTAGCGTTGTCTCTATTTTTTTTGAGGGTATTGATTTTGTCAATTTGTACCTGTCTAATACTGTCATCTATTTTAAATGCAATAGTAGTAGGGGCTTCATCGATGGTAAATTTGTTGACGCCAACAATAATTTTTTCTCCAGATTCAATATCTTTTTGGTAGGCGTAGGCACTTTTTGCAATTTCATCTTGCATAAAACCAGATTCTATGGCAGCTACGCTGCCACCCATCACATCTATTTTTTGAATCAGTTCCCAGGCTTTTTGTTCTACTTCTGCGGTTAAGCTTTCAATAAAATAACTACCCGCTAATGGATCTACGGTATCAGGTGCGCCACTTTCAAATGCAACAATTTGTTGGGTTCTTAATGCAATGCGCGCTGCTTCTTCGGTAGGTAAATTAAGGGCTTCGTCGTATCCATTGGTATGCAAACTTTGAGTCCCGCCTAATACAGCGGCAAGGGTTTGAATGGTCACGCGGCTAATATTATTAAGTGGTTGTTGCGCCGTAAGTGTTGCACCACCAGTTTGTGTATGAAAACGTAGCATCATGGCTTTAGGATCTGTGGCACCAAGCTCTTTCATAATTGATGCCCACATGGTTCTGGCTGCTCTAAATTTGGCTACTTCTTCAAATAAATTATTGTGCGCATTAAAAAAGAAGGAGAGGCGTTTGCCAAACACATTGATGTCCATTCCTTTTTCGATGGCCGCTTTTACATAGGCTTTACCATTGCTTAAGGTAAATGCAATTTCTTGTACTGCAGTGCTACCAGCTTCTCTAATATGATACCCCGATATAGAAATGGTATTCCATTTTGGTACATACACACTACACCACTCAAAAATGTCTGTAATGATACGCATAGATGGTTTAGGTGGATAAATATAAGTACCTCTTGCTGCGTATTCTTTTAAAATGTCGTTTTGTATGGTACCGTTTAAAACTTCTAAATTGGCGCCTTGTTTTTTAGCAAGTGCTACATAAAAAGCTAGCAAAATAAATCCGGTTGCATTGATGGTCATGGACGTGCTTACTTTTTCTAGGTCAATCCCTTTAAAAAGTATTTCCATGTCATCTATACTATCAATGGCAACACCTACTTTTCCAACTTCACCATCTGCTAATTCGTGGTCGCTATCATATCCAATTTGTGTAGGCAAATCAAAAGCAACGCTAAGGCCCATCACACCTTGTGATAGTAAATAATGGTAGCGCTTATTGCTTTCTTCGGCGGTAGAAAAACCTGCGTATTGGCGCATTGTCCAAAGTTTGCCGCGGTACATATCGGACTGAACACCCCTGGTATAAGGGAACTGACCAGCTTGTTCTTTTTCTAAGGCCTGTTTTTTATCCGCAATATCTGATGCACTGTACACCGTTTTTATATCGATGCCGCTATCTGTTTTTTTATTATTGTTGCTCATTATAAAATTTGTTTTACTTCGAGACTTAATACTTCGCTTACTAATTGGTGCATGTCTCCAGACGGGTCACTCGCTAAAAAACTGATGAGTAATCTATTGAGTTCACTAGCATTAGAACCCACGGGTAGGGTCGCTGCTGCTTGGTGTATGAGCAAAATATTTTTTTCTTTAAAATTACTAACTGCGTCCCAAGCCGTTTTAGATACATACAATTGTTGGGTAACATTGTGTTCAAACTCTTCTTTGATGGTTGCCACAAGTAGTAGTTGTTGATCGGTAGAGGATATACTACCGCTACTTTTGCCATCTTGTTGAAGGCGGGATACTAAATGAGGAATGGCTATGCGGTTGGCAAGTAAGATGAGCCTTTCATAGGCTTGTAATTTTAGTAATTGGGTGTCTTTGTCTACTGCTTTTGCTGCCACCCCAATTTTTTGTTGGAGGTAAATAAGGGTAGCTACAAATAGCCCAATGATTACTGCAATGACAACAGTTAAAACAGTTGTAGTATCAAGCATTTGCTAAATTTTATCAAAAATAAGGCAATCTGCGCTGCTCTTAGTAGCTTTGCCTAAAATTAGATCTTATGTCTAGCTCAACAATCACACAAACGGCACCAGTAACCTTAACAGAGGGCGCAATAGTGGAAATTAAGCGCCTGATAGCAGAAGATGGCTTTGACACCAACCAGCGCCTTAGAATTGGCGTTAAAGGTGGAGGATGCAGCGGCATGACTTACGTACTTGGCTTTGATTTACCCTTACCAGAAGACACGCATTTTGAAATAGAAGGTATCGAATGTATAATGAATGCTAGCCACCAATTGTACCTTTTTGGTATGGAAGTTGACTGGCAGGGTGGACTCAATAGCCGTGGATTTACATTTAGCAACCCTAACGCAAGTAAAACCTGCGGATGTGGTACTTCGTTTGCCGTTTAGTTCAATAACATTTTACCATAAAAAAGCCTCGCAACAAATTAAAGTGCGAGGCTTTTTTATTGAATCTTAAATAAGGTTCTTATTTTTTAGCTGCATTACTTAGCTTTTTGTCTTTCGAAAAATCTACTAAGATTGGAGCTGCCACAAAGATAGAAGAGTAAGTACCTGTGATCACACCCACTAACATTGCAAAGGCAAATCCTTTGGTTACTTCACCACCAAATATGAATAATATCAAGATGGTTAAGAATACAGTTAATGAAGTCATGATGGTACGGCTCAATGTTTCGTTGATGGCTTTGTTGATTACAGACGCGTTATCCATGCTAGGGTGTAATCTGCTATCTTCTCTAATACGGTCGTAAACAATGATGGTATCGTTCATACTAAAACCAATAACGGTTAACACGGCAGCAATAAAGTGCTGATCAATTTCTAGTGGGAACGGTACAATCGTACGCGCAAAACTAAATATGATAAGTGTTACAAAAACGTCGTGTAATAGGGCAAATACAGTACCTAAAGAGTATCTCCAATCTCTAAAACGGATAAAGATAAATAAGCAAATTACAATCATGGCAATCACTGTTGCTTTGGTTGCACCTGCTTTTAAATCGTCAGAGATAGTAGGTAATACGGTTTGAGAACTTTGCTTGTACTTCGTTTCAAACTCATTGAATGTTAAATTAGCAGGTAATTGTTTTGCAAGACCTGTAAACAACATTTTTTCAACTAAAGAATCTACGTTGTTACCTGTTTCTTTGATTTTGTAAGAAGTGGTAATGTTTAATTGGTTGTTAGCGTTTACTGTTTTAATAATTGGCGCTTCACCAAATGTTGATTTTAGTTCGTTTCTAACTTCTTCAACATTTACTGGTTTGTCAAACTTAACAGTGTAGCTACGGCCACCTGCAAATTCAACACCTTCGTCAAAACCATTAAAGAAACTCGCAACACCTAATACAAAAATCACTGCAGATAAACCATAGGCAAATTTGCGGTATTCAATAAACTTGAATTGTGCTTTTTGGAAGATAGATCTTGAAACACCCGTAAAGTATTCGAGGTGTCTATTTTTATTGGTGTACCAGTCAGTAATTAATCTTGAAACTAGGATACCGCAAAATAATGATAATAAAATACCAATAATTTGAGTGGTCGCAAATCCAAGTACTGGACCAAGTCCAAAGTATGCTAGAATTATAGCCGTTAATAAAGTAGTGATGTGACCATCAAGTACTGGCGCTAAAGATCTTCTATAACCATCGGTTACCGCTAATGGATAGCTCTTGCCTTTGGTCAATTCTTCTTTGATACGCTCAAAAATAAGTACGTTGGTATCTACCGCCATACCAATGGTAAGCACTAAACCGGCAATACCAGGGGCAGTTAGTGTAAACCCAAGAGCACTTAAAATACCTACCGTAAATAATAAGTTTAAGATAAGTGCAATGTTTGCAACCCATCCTGCTGTATTAAAGTAAAGTAGCATGAGGGCAAAAATTACCAAGAAAGAAATGAAGAATGATAAACCACCACCCATAATTGATTCTTTACCTAGGGTAGGACCTACTTGTTGTTCTTGAACAATTTTAGCAGGCGCTGGTAATTTACCGCTCTCTAATATTTCAGATAAATCTTGTGCTTCTTTTAATGAATAGCTACCGCTAATTTGTGAGTTACCAGTTGTAATTGGTTCATTTACATTAGGCGCAGAGTACACGAAATTATCGAGTACAATAGCAATTGGTTTACCCGCATTTTTTGTGGTCATTTTAGCCCACAAGTTGGTACCAATTTTATCCATATTCATTTTGATCGCGATTCTTCCACGCTCATCATAATCTTGAGAAGCACTAGAAATATGATCACCTTCTAACTCGGCTTGACCATTGTCTAATGTTTTGATCGCATATAAAGTAAGGATATCTTTAAATTTAGGATCGGTACTTGCTTCTGCTTTACCATACATGAATTGTAGGTTCGCTGGGAATTTTGTTTTCACAAAATCAAGTCTTAAATAACTATTTAAGGTACCGGTATCTTTAGATTGAATATATGCAATAGCAGCAGGGAAAACTGGTTTTCCAGTACCATCGTTATAAGGTTGTGTGAACTGCACCAAACGACCAATTGGGTTTGCGTTGGCACTATCTTTTAATTTAGCGGTAGCTTTTTTAGCTGCGGTATCTTTTACAGCAGCAGTATCAGCTACAGCAGGAGCTCCTTCTAACATGTCTTGTACTGCTTTGTCGGCAGCTACAATACCATTTTGTAAGTCAGTGCTTTCAGAAGTGTACACTTCAAAAAACTGAAGGTTAGCAGTAGATTGTAAATAAGAACGTACACGCTCTTTATCATTTACACCTGCTAATTCAATATTGATAATACCTTTTGCTGGATCAGGATTGATACTTGGAGATGCAACACCAAAACGGTCAATTCTCGTACGTAAAATGCGGTAGGTATTATTAAACGCAGCAGTTGCTTGCGCTGTTAAATATTCGTTTACAGCATTATCAGAAGCATCAATTTTTACTTTACCATTACTGCGCGCAGCAAAGTAAGGTGCTAATTTACCTGTAGGGTTTACCTTTTTGAATTCTTCTTCAAATAAAGTAATAAGGTTGGCGCCACTGTTGGCTTTACGCGCTACAGCGTTATCTAATGCTTTATTAAAGTTAGCGTCTTTGGTATAGTTGGCTAATGATTTGATTAAACCATCTAACCCAACTTCCATGGTAACACTCATACCACCTTGAAGGTCTAGACCTAACATCAATTCACTTTCTTTAGCGCTACGGTAGGTAACAAGGCCAAAAGCTAATTTGGTTTCTTTGGTACTGTCTAATAAACGAAGTACTCTTTCCTTTTTAACTTCAGCTAAACTATCGGCATAAATAGCCTGCTTTTCTTTATCACCTGGATATTGTTGCTCCGGCGTTGGAAATCTTTTCATCCAAGCTTGCGCTTTTTCATCCATTGCTTTTTCGTGACTACGAACAAACCAAGTAAATGATAGCTGGTACAAACAAATCAAAATCAGCGCTATCGCAAAAAATCGAACTAAACCTTTCAGTTGCATATGGGTAAGGGTT
>CANHCY010000069.1 GCA_947459295.1 Chitinophagaceae bacterium | reverse complement strand
TTATGGTAGCATGAACCAATGTTCTTTGGT
Organism: Chitinophagaceae bacterium; assembly: GCA_947459295.1. Classification (GTDB taxonomy): domain Bacteria; phylum Bacteroidota; class Bacteroidia; order Chitinophagales; family Chitinophagaceae; genus Sediminibacterium. Next base: position 7,395 of record CANHCY010000069.1, on the reverse strand, counting down.
ATGGTAATCAGATGCCAATGCACCAATTTTTTGCAATGCAGGAATATTGTATAAATATTCTGAATTGTATCTTGGACGACATCTGTAAGGAAGTTTACCTGCATTGAAAATATGAATGGTAGTTGGTAAAGTAAACCCTGCATACACTTTTTTACCAGTAGCAGGATCTAGATCCAAATATCTATACCTACGCATATCTGTCCATGTTTCACTAAATCCATATCCATAAAGTGCAATGTACTTTTGAAGCATGATATGAGAAAGTGTTAAACCATTAGCATCAGCAGGCATTACTTTTGGATTGTTTAAATAGGCCGCTTGTGACGCTGACGTAATTAAACTAGCCCAAGGAATACGAGATTGGTACTGGGTAGTTAGCATTTCAAAATTCAATTCAATCGCTCTTTTGTATGTAGACAATGCCAATGCTCTATTTCCTTTACGAAAAGCAGCTTCTGCTTTTGTAAATAACATTTCAGACGCTGTAAGTAACGGGAAAGGTGCTAGGTTGTTGAAAATATAACGACCAGAATCTGCAGTCACAGCGATAGAAGCATAAGGAGCTCTCCAAAAGTTTCTTGGCTGATCATTAGTACCTAAACCAGTAGAGCCTAGTGCAGGCTGAACACCTCTAAACGTACCATTTGGATTTTCGTTGATCAAATAGGGCGTACGCGGATCAAACACACCAGAAAATGGAGATTCGGTATCTGTACCCGTCAATAAATTTGCAATGTATGAAGATTGACGAAGGGTTGCAATATTGTTACGGTAAGGTCCATAAAAATTATTGGTACCACTAAAATTACCACCTACCCATTTTTGTACGGCGTTGTCTGCGTTTGTTACCACAGATAAATCACAATACTTAATTACAGAGTCTGCAAAATTTCTTGAAGCATAAATAGCTTTGTGACTCAGGTGGGCATATGTTTTAGCCTTTACTGCATACACAAACTTTTTCCATTTATTAACGTCACCACCATAAAAATAGTTGTCACCATATTTTAAATTGGTAGCGCTCACTGCTCCATCTGTTCTATTTAATAATGTAATCGCATTATCACACATTACTCTTACAGAATCAAAAACATCTGCTTGGCTATCATAATCAAATTGTTGGCGCTCAGTATCAAATGCTTGACGCATAATTACTTCACCATACTGCTCTGTGGTTACCAACCAACTCCAAGCAAAAATGGCTGTAGCAACACCTACATAATCCCATTTCTTTTGTTCTGTACCTCTAGAAATAATGTATTTAGCATTCGGGCCAATTCCATAATAATGCATCGCCCAAACGTTACCCGTTACATCAGAAGTGGTTGCAAAAACGCCGCCTAATTGATCATACAAGTTACCAGAAGTGTTGGTACCCCACCACTGGATATATTTTGCTAAGTTAACCGCGTCCGTTGCTGGTCCATAAGATCCACCGCCACCACCTGTTGGGGGTGCAGCAGTCGATGTCATTTGATTAATAACGTTAGGTAATATGGCTTCTATCGCCCCTTCAACCGGGTTGTTGGGGTTTAAGTAAGCATCGTCTAATTTTTTACTGCAAGACTGTAAATTAGCTATACCAACTAATGCCAGTGTTACTGCAATAAAATAATGTATGTGCTTTTTATTTTTCATAATTATTTTTTTTACAAGTTAAAATCCAACTCTTATTCCAGCATTAAAGCTAAGTGGAGCAGCAATGTTTCCGTAATCGAAACCAACTGCACCAACCCCTCTAAGCGAAGCGTTACCGCCATTCGCTGCAGGATCTGCACCAGAATAATTTGTAAATAAGAACAGATCATTCATGGTTACAAATAAGCTCAGTGATTTGAAATTTACAAAATCAAGTAAGCCAGGATAATCCATACCTTTTCCAGCGTTGTTTACAAGCGCTTTTGAAGGAATAGTATAACTAAATGAGATATCACGAAGGCGGAATGCTTTGATATTTCGCTCCATGTAATCTTCTTCAGGCATATTGGTTGAGTTATAATATGTGTTGTTGTAATAAGGCGTTACTAAAATAGTATTGCGCGTAGGAGTTGCTGTATTTTCTAAACCATCCTGTAAAACACCTGATACCGCTCTTGGTGTTAAACGATCAGCAGTTTTTGCAGATTTACCTAGCGTTGTTAAATACATACCAGTTGCATTAAATATATCACCACCAAGTCTTAAATCCCATAGGAATGATAAGTTGAAGTTTTTGTAACGTATGCGGTTGATGGTACCTACCGTTAATGCTACCGTACGGTCACCTCTTACTCTAAACACACCATCATTTAGTGGTAAACCTGTAGTTGGAGAAATTAAAACTTCACCATCATTTTTAGATAAACCATTAGGGCCAGGAGGAGACAAATCTTGTCTTCTATATCCAAAGCTTGTAATAGTTCCTGTTGAATAACCAGGTCTTAAACCACCTCTTGCATTCGAATACAACCAAGTAGATGCATCATAATAATCAGCACCTGCAATATCAATAGGCATAGGAATTGCAAGTACTTTATTCCACATATGGTTTACGTTGAATTGGATATTCCAATCAAAGTCTTTTTTGCGTACAAGTTTAACACCAATAGAAAGTTCCACCCCTTGGTTACGAACGCTAGAGTTGTTAGCAGTATTGAGTACGAATCCAGTACCATAAGAAGCCCTAAAGCCTTGTGCAATTTGGTCAAGTGCTAATGTATTATAATAAGCCGCATCAACGGTTAACACATCACCAAACATTCTGAACTCTGTACCAACCTCATAGGTTTGCTGACGCTCTGGACGCAAATAAGGGTTTGCATTAAAGAAAGAATATTGTAATGGCACGTTTATAAGTCCACTAGGGCTTGTAGGTGGCGTTAAAGCACTTGTAACCGTTGGCACAAAGTTAGACTGGTTAGCATAGGCGTTTGGAAGCCTTGCAGTTTGCGCTAATGAACTTCTGATTTTCCAATAGCTTAATAATCCTCCTTTTATTTTAGGGAAGATATCACTCATGATGATACTGATGTTACCACCAGGGTAAGAGTAATTTCTATTTGCTTTTGGAAGAACTGAAGAAGATTCAAAAGCCATAGAACCTGTTAAGAAAACAAGGTTGTTATAACTAATAGTAGCTTCCGTAAAACCAGCAATTTGCATAGTTCTAATTTCGTTCCACTGGTTGTTACCATATAAAGTAGTTCTACTTAAACGAGTTCTTGTATTAAACGCAGTTGCAGAACTATCAAAACTTCTGATACTATCTTGTGTACCAGAAATACCAAATCTTTCTTGTGTGGTTTCAGCCCATCTTGTACCTACAGTTACACGCGCATTAAACTTGCCAAATGTTTTTTTAGCAGTAGCGGTAATGGTGTGGTTGTAGTTACCTGCTTTAACCCAATAATTATCTAGCTGACCTTTGTTAGCCATTGATGATTGAGAAGCAGATTCAGGATCACGGTATTGGAAACCAGAGGTTTCATAATAGTTATAACCAAATCGACCAGCAAGTGACAACCACTTTAAAGGATTGTAGTTGATAGAAAAGTTTGCTGTGTAGTTATCCGTTTTATCTTGTGATTCATTTCTATGAACAGCAAAAAATGGATTGTCTGTTTCAGCAACAGTTCCTAAAAATGCATCATCGGCTGCATTATTGGTTGCAATCAAATAGCGCTTGTTACCATTAGGTAATAAATAATTTACAGCGTTATCTGTAGAAGGCCACATAAATAAATTCAGTAAATAACCACCTGCACCTTTCATGGCTTTATCATTCACACTATTGGTATAAGCAATAGAAGGCGTGATTTCTAAATTCTTAGTAATTTTTGTGGTATTTGTAAGCCTAAAGTTGGTACGTGTTAATCTTGTATTTGGTACAACCCCAGTTTGATCGTAATAAGATCCACTGGCGCGGTAGCTAGATTTAGCAGTTCCAAAATCAGCACTTAAGTTGTGCGTAGAACCTACCGAGTTATTAAAGAAGTTGCCGACGTTATCGTAAATAGGAATATCTGCAGTCATTACAGGACCAAATGCACCAAATACGCCAGGGTTAGCGATACCGTTAGCCCCTTGTTGGAAACCAGTATAAACAGATGGTACATTGCCAAGTGATTGAAAACGGAAACTATTATCGTAGTTAACATTTAATTTTTTACCTGCAGTAATCTTTGCTTTTTTAGTAGTGATGATGATCGCACCATTACTAGCAGAGCTACCATATAATACAGTTGCTTCAGGTCCTTTAAGAACGGTAACACTTTCAATATCGTTGGGGTTTAAATCCGCAATACGATTTGTAAAGTCGTTAGACGTGTTGTTCTGACCTGCAGCACCAGGAACGGTCTCTGCAGCGTTGATTGCATCATTTTCAATGATGATACCATCCACCACAAATAACGGCTGGTTGTTCAAAGACATAGAGTTAAAACCTCTCAAGACGATGGTAGAAGATGCACCCGGTACACCAGATGTTGCAGTGATTGTTGCACCCGCAATTCTACCTTGCAATCCATTTAAAAAGTTTTCACGTTGTGTTTCTTTTACTTCATCACCCTTTACAGTTTGCGCAGAGTAACCAAGATCTCTTGGTTTTTTCTTAATGTCCATCGCAACAGTAACTTCTTCAAGTTCTGAAACAGATGAGCGCATTGAAATAGATACAGTTGCACCATTAACAGTTACACGCTGGCCATCATAACCAATGTAACTCACAAGTAAGGTTTGACCCTTATTTGCTTTAATGGTAAACTCACCTTTTTCATTTGACTGTGTGGTAGACGTTGTACCTAACACTTTTACAGTTACACCTTGAAGCGGTGTTTTTTTGTCGGCATCTAAAACTTTACCAGAGACATTTTGACTCTGCGCCATAGATGGTAACGAGAAAATGAGAAGTAGTAAAGTAACTACTTTCATCAAAGAAGCAATTTTTCTCATACAGGTTTTTGGTTTCTATGAACAATGATTGATTATCAGGGCGTTTAATTTTCATGTAAATGCCGAAATAATCAACGCAATGTTAAAATTTCTTGGGCATATTTCAAGAACTATTTAGGTGAAAACCAGGGTTATCCACAGGCTTTCGGGATAAAATAGCATCAATTCGGGTTATTATTCGGTAATTGACAGATTTTAAGGGGAGTAGCCCTAATTCATATAAATTATATTTATAATGCGAAATTGATATTTGGCTTGTATTTCTTTGTTTCTATTAACTTCGTGACCTTAATGATTTCCCCAAATACCATACAACAAATTACCAGCCGCATCGATATTATAGATATTGTTGGGGAGTTTGTGAAACTCAAAAAACGCGGCACCAACTATTTAGGCAACTGTCCTTTTCACAACGAAAAATCGCCATCGTTTACCGTATCTCCCGTAAAGGAAATTTACAAATGTTTTGGTTGTGGTAAAAGTGGCAACTCCATTACTTTTTTAATGGAGCATGAAAAGTATAGTTATGTAGAAGCATTAAGATGGCTCGCTGCTAGATACAATATTGAAATTGAAGAAACAGAAACTTCACCCGAACAAAAAATTCTTGTTCAAACTTCTGATAGCTTATATGCCATTAATCATTTTGCGCAAAAGTTTTTTAGTGAACAATTACTAGAATCGGAAGAAGGAAAAAATATTGCCCTCTCCTATTTACAAGAAAGAGGATTTAGAAAAGAGATTATCGAAAAATTTCAGATCGGTTACAATCCAGAAAATAGAACAGCACTTACTGCTGCATTATTAGCCAACCAATTTAATCCAACGCTCCTTCCAAAAACAGGACTTGTTGCCAACAGAAATGGTGATGAGCTTGTAGACAATTATAGAGGTCGAATTATTTTTCCCATTCATGGAAATACGGGAAAAGTAATTGGCTTTGGGGCGCGTGTTATTGGCAAATCAGACAGAGGCCCCAAATACATTAACACCCCAGAAAACGAAGTATACAGTAAAAGTAAAATTTTATACGGCTCCTACTTTGCCAGAATGGCAATCGATAAAGCAGACGAATGTTTACTGGTAGAAGGTTACACCGACGTGGTAAGCCTACACCAAGCAGGTATCGAAAACGTGGTAGCAAGTGGTGGTACTTCATTAACTACTGAGCAACTCCGGTTAATTAAAAAATACACCCAAAACCTAACCATCATCTATGATGGCGACAGTGCGGGTGTAAAAGCTGCTCTTCGTGGGCTTGACATGGCGCTAGAAGAAGGCCTCAATGTAAGACTTGTACTCATCCCAGATAATGAGGATCCAGATAGTTATGTAAATAAAGTAGGCACAACAGCCTTTAATGAATTTGTAGCCACTGCTAAAAAAGATTTTATTTTATTCCAGCTTGAAGTCATGCTTCAAGAAGCTGGCTCGGATGTTAGCAAAAAAAGTACTGTTGTCAATCAAATCGCAGAAACACTGAGTAAAATAAATAAGGCCGAAGATTTTACCAAGCAGCAAGATTATATTAGAAAATGTGCTAGCCTACTGCGCATTGACGAAACGGGCCTCAACAATCTTGTTAATAAATTTAAGCGTGACATTTTAGTTAAGCAGGAAAAGAAAATGCCTTTCGACGAAGCGCAACAAATTTTAGAAGGCAGTCAGGAAACAGGTTTTGATGAAGGCGCCGCCCTCATTAACCAAGATGATATTTATGAAAAGAATTTAATTCGCGTGCTGCTCGATTACGGCCTTTTAAAATTTGACGACAATAAAACAATGGCCGATTTCATTTATGAAGAATTAGAGCAGTTTGATTTTGACAATGAGCAGTATTTGAACCTCTACCAAATATATAAAAGCTGGTATGACAAAGGGATGGAACCTACATCTAAAACCCTACTCTACCACGACGATGAAAATATCAGAAACCTAGTGGTTAACTTAACTGTTTCACCCCACGAGTTAAGTTTAAAATGGGATACTATTTTAGAAGGAATGAATATTGTAAATAGAGACACATCGATGGAAGACGTTACCATGAGTGTCAACTATTTTAAACTTCGAAAAATCAAAAAGATGTTTGACCAAAACCAAATTGACATGGAACATGCCGGTTTTGAAGAACAAATGAGACTGATTGAATTACACAAACACCTGAAAGACATTGAAAGAGAGATCACCAAAAAAATTGGAACGGTCATTATTAAATAAACCCAGAAAATAAAAAGGACCTCATTTGCATGAGGTCCTTTTTATTTTTTAGAAGTTTCTATTCGATCCAGCCCTTGTAGGCTTTACATTTTTTCTGATAGCCCACAAATCTGTGATTCCAAAAGATTTACGTGTTTGTGCATTGTTTACACCAATTACGGCGTCTGCCACTGTTTCTTTTACTTCTGTTGTTAACTTTTTTAGGTTGTCTGTATCGATTTGTACGATAGCAGGCATAGCATTACTGTT
>CANHCY010000068.1 GCA_947459295.1 Chitinophagaceae bacterium | reverse complement strand
TATTGCCACCACCCTTTACTTTAAAAGCAAGCAAAACAAAAAGGCAATAGGCATACAAATAGCCTATTTAATTATACCAGTAATCATTGGATACTTTATTGCCAACATGTTTTTAGGCACAGCCGTTCAAATGCAAGATAGCCAGGGCGGATATGGTACCGTTACCAAAAGAATTGGTGACATTACAGTTGCCAGTGAAGAAAACAGCCGTTTGCGGTTATGGAAAAACGCCATCGACTACTCTATCAAACATCCACTCATTGGGTGTGGTTATGGTAACTGGAAACTAGCGTCTATTCCGTACGAAATATTCCATACCACCGAACTATTTGTGCCCTACCACGCCCACAACGATTTTTTTGAAATGTTTGCTGACCTTGGCGTACTTGGTGGACTTAGCTTTGCACTCTTATTTTTACTAGTACCCATAATTACGTTTAGCATTTGGAAAAACGAATCTTTTAATAATTTACACCTAGCAGCAACCATACTATTTATGGCCGTTACCTGTTATGCAGTAGACGCCTTTTTAAATTTCCCAGCAGAGCGAACCGCCATGCAATCTATACTAGCTATTGCAGCTGCATTAATTTGCATCCCTATAAGCTATCAACAAGAAAATGTGAATGTGCGCAAATCACTAATGGGCTTATTTTTTAGTGTAGCACTTATCGGAATCATGCCTAGCATTTATGTTCATAAATTAACCTACGACTCCTTAAAAATTCAAAAATTTGTAATGGGTGAAGTAAACACTGATCCGGTCATGAAAACCGAAGATGTAGAAAAACTGCCGTCTATTCCAAACATGTCTTCTTCTACCCTTCCTTTAAAAGCAATGATAGCTCGTTATTACATTAGGGATAAAATTTATGATAAGGCATTAGCATTATTAAAAGAGAGCGACAATGTCAACCCACACCTATACTATAATGACTTTTTGAGAACTGCCATATATGCTGCTAAAAATAATTTTGATAGCGCTCTTTATTCGAGTAAAAGAGCATTTTACAATTGGCCTAACGCGACCAGCTATTATAAAAATTTAATTTTTGCGGCCTCCAAAAAGAAAGACAGCACCGAAATTAAAAAAGCGTTTAATTTAATAGTAGATCATTTTAATACACCATTTACTTGGAACAACTATTTACTGGGCATGTATGAAGTAAAAGGAAGTGCAGACGCTAATCTCAACAATATGCTAGATAGCGCCATTAAATTGTTCCCAAATGATGTAGCAACGTTTAGTCAAACGAGAGCGCTCTTTAATAGAAACTTAAAAGACGCCAATAATAAAAATGCAAACGACTATACCACAGAAGGCTTACAAGCTTTTCAAAAAGGACAATATGTAAATGCAGCAAGTTCTTATATGAGTGCTTTTAAATTAGATCCTACCAATTATACCCATGCAGAAAATGTAGGCATCTGTTTGTATACTGCTCAAAAATTTACAGACGCCATTGATTATTTTAAAAAGTCTATTGCAGTAGGCAGTTCTACTACCGGTAAGTCAGAATACTATTTAGGTATGAGTTATTTGTCGATCGGTAAAAAAATAGAAGCTTGTAGCGCTTTACAACTTGCAAATGGGAAAAAATATCCAGATGCTGCAGCAGCTATTACAACCAATTGCAAGTAAACTATTATATATAATTGATTACACTACCGTTTAATTAATTCAATCTCAATTCTTCTATTTCTTAACCTGTTTTCTTCTGAATCATTTGGTACATACGGAACTGTTTCACCACGTCCAATTACCTGAATTCGTTTTTGATCTATTCCAAAATTGATTAGTGCACGCTTAACAGATTCGGCTCTTTTAATGGATAAATCCATATTATACTCAACTGTTCCAGCATTGTCAGTATGCCCAGTAATAATAATATTTTGGTCTAGATTGTTTTTTAAATATGAGGCAACTTTTTTAACCTCTTCCAAATTTTTAGCAACCAAATTAAATTTATCAAAGTCAAAATTTAGATTTAATGCTACTGTCTCTTTCAATCCTTTCATTAATTTTTCACCCGTCACTTTTATACCATCCTCAGCAATACCTTCAAAACGTATTTTATCATAATCAAAACTACAAGGCAACAAACGTAATTCATAGTAATGATTAAGTAAGAAAAGCTCATTATTGAGCAAATCCTTGAATTCAGATCGATCATAAATTGAAAAAAATAAGCCATTGGTTTCATTTGCTATTCCTCTGAGTAAATTCTCATCAGCACCTCCTCCAAATGCAATTGTAAATACTGGCACGTTCAAAGCTTTTGCTTTTGCGACTATCCCCTTAATATCCTGAGACCTAGATGAATTTTCATATCCATCTGAAAATAAAATGACTAAGGGTCTAAATGCTGTGTCCATTTTTAATGAATCCAAAGACATATCTAATGCATCATAAATAGAGGTAGAGCCACCAAAGCCTTGCATTCCAAGTTTTTTATACAGAACTTTTTGAATTTCAGCACTATCGAAAGATTTCCCTTCGAAAGAAATTTCTGAATCAAATTTAATTACGCTAATCTTATTTTTAACTTCGGACTCCTTTACTGCAAGTGATACAGCATCTTGCAATTCCAAACACCTGTCATGACCCATTGAGCCGCTATGATCAAGCACAATTGAAATATGATATGGCTTTTTGTCAGTGACTTCTTTTAAGGTATATTTTGCAATATAGCATGTATCCTTATCGTTAATCATTTCAATCTTAGTTAATGGCAAAGACTTTCGAAATTTATAATAATTACCTTTCCAGTCGGTGGGATAAGATAAACGTATACTGATTTCCTTTTTATTTTTTGTAATGTAGTGGGGAGCAGTGTTATATTCTTTTTTAGAAACACTTTGTGTTTCAGTTTTAAGAGATGTAACAGTATTCGCTATAATTTTAGGAGATGAAAGCTTACTATATCCGCTAGGCAAATGATCGATAGGATCAAATGGCTCAATTGATGGACGTGTTTTGAAATTAAGTTTCTGCAAGTTCTTGTCATCAGAAGATATACTTTCATTCGTTTTATTTGGAGTAATAATGTTACGAGGCAGTAAAAGGGAGCAGCTATTAAACGTATTAATGATTAATAACAAAAATATGTACTTAGCTATTTTTGACATGGAATTTAATTTAAGATTGTTATTTTGAGTATATTTTCCTTAAAATCGAATACTAATATAATATATATTTTTCATATATTTATAAACAATTAAATAAGTTCCAATGAAAAAGACCCTTTTTATTTACTTAACATTCACCATGCTTTCCATTTTTTCTGTAAAACTGGAAGCCCAAATAATTTATGATTATAAAGTAAAAAATGCATCGAACCAAAAAGAAAGGACTGCCATGCTAGACGTATTAAGAGCGAGTATGTATCAATCCGAAAAACAGCACTTTATATATGTTGTAGACCATTTTAAAGCGAGCGGAAATTATGCATATTTCACTGGTAAAGCACAACGAAAAGATGGAAAGGCAATTACATTTCCTGAATATCAAACTCGCGGTTGTTGCGATGTTACTGCTTTATTTATAAAGAAAGGGGGAAAGTGGTTTATCGAAGATTCATGTATTTTTCCAACCGATGTATGTAGTTATGGAATTAGCTCTAGACATCCTTTGGCACCTATAGGCATTTTTGATGAAATGGGAAGAAAGAAAATTCGTTATTAACGATATTCAAATAACATCACTTAATGTGAGCCATTAATACTCTTTTACTTTGTTCCAATAAATACGAGAATCCTCTTCACTATTTGCACCACGATACAATACCAACTTGTCCCCTTTTTGAATAAGATAGTAATAAGTTCCTGCGCCGCCAAAAAAAGACATGCAGGCAGCTATGGCTGCGGGAGGTATGTCTCTATTCTCGAAATCGTCACTATTTATTTTTAAAGCAGTGCCATAAATTTTCCCCAAATAAAACTTCTTGCCATTGTAATTTAAAAAAACATTGGTAGTTGAACCACCAGTTTGTTCATCATCCTTAACACTAAAACTAAAACTAGCTGAAATTTTCTTAACAACGGGATTAACTTGAGTGTTGGAATTTGAATTTATTTTTCTGTATGATTTTTTGAAAGCCAAATAGTCATTCTTGTATTTATTGTATGCTGCTTGGCTTTTATATTTAATACCCACTATCCAATTACTACCAGTTTTTGAATCAATTGATTCGTGATAAGCCCTTGTATAACTATTGTCCTTGGCTGTAATTGTCCAAAACCTAGCAATAACAGACTTACCGCTGGTTACTTGTATCGGAGATATTTTTTCATTGATTTTGACATCAATATCGTTTGGCACCCCTTTATTAGTTGGAGAAAAAATATAAAATTCAACTGCCCCGTCTGGCGAAGTAAAAAACACACTTTCATACCCATTTTTTTCAGGCGATCTTTGAGAACCAATTGCCCTAAATGTATTTGGATAACTTACTTCAAAACCCGCGCCACCAAAAAGGTTAAATTGAGCAGTGGCCTGTATTGAAAACAATAAGGCCACTGCAAATAAAATATTATATTTCATATAGTAATTACGCTAAATCAAAACGATCTAAGTTCATTACTTTGTTCCAAGCGGCAACAAAATCGTGAACGAATTTTTCTTTTGCATCATCACAAGCATATACTTCTGCAAGTGCACGTAATTCTGTGTTAGAACCAAATACAAGGTCTACTCTAGTTGCTGTCCATTTAGCAGCACCAGTAGCTCTATCTGTTCCTTCAAAAGAATTTTGTCCTGTTGCTTTCCAAGTAGTATTGTAATCAATAAGGTTGGTAAAGAAATCGTTGGTTAAAACACCCGGACGATTTGTAAACACACCATGATTTGATTCATCATAATTGGTTTTTAATACACGCATACCACCTACAAGCACTGTCATTTCAGGTGCTGTTAGATTTAGTAAGTGTGATTTATCAAGTAACATTTCTTCAGATGAAATAAGCGTTTTAGGCTTGATGTAGTTACGGAAACCATCCGCTGTAGGCTCTAATACGCCAAATGATGCAACATCTGTTTGCTCTTCGGTAGCATCTGTTCTGCCAGGTGTAAATGGAACAGTAATACTGTATCCACCATCTTTAGCAGCTTTTTCAATGGCAGCAGCACCAGCAAGTACAATTACATCTGCAATAGATACTTGTTTGCCACCCGTTGCACCCGCATTAAAACCTTGCTGAACCGCAACCAACTTATCTAAAACTTTAGATAGTTGCGCAGGGTTGTTTACAGCCCAATATTTTTGAGGAGCTAAACGAATTCTTGCACCATTGGCACCACCTCTTTTATCTGTACCTCTAAAAGTAGATGCAGAAGCCCAAGCGGTTGATACTAATTCAGAAACAGTTAATCCTGAAGATAATATTGTAGCTTTTAACTGTGCAATATCCGCAGCATCAACAAGTGTATGATTCACTGCAGGCACAGGATCTTGCCATACTAGTACTTCAGCAGGCACTTCTGATCCAACGTATCTAGCGCGAGGACCCATATCACGATGCGTTAATTTAAACCATGCTCTTGCAAACGCATCGGCAAACTGATCCGGATTTTCGTAAAATCTTTTTGAAATAGGTGCGTATGCAGGATCTAGAATCATTGCTAAATCGGTAGTTAGCATAGTTGGCGCATGCGACAATGATGGATCATGTGCATCTGGCACGGTGCCAGCACCTCCACCATTTTTAGGCTTCCACTGATGAGCGCCAGCAGGGCTTTTTACAAGCTCCCACTCAAACTTAAATAAGTTTTCGAAGTAGTTATTACTCCATTTAGTTGGTGTAGTTGTCCAAGCACCTTCTAAACCTGAAGTAATAGTATTCACACCATTACCAGAACCAAATGTATTTTTCCAACCAGTACCTTGCTCTTCAATACTTGCACCTGCTGGTTCTTTACCTACATATTTTCCTGGATCAGCAGCACCATGTGTTTTACCAAATGTGTGACCACCAGCAATAAGGGCAACTGTTTCTTCATCATTCATGGCCATACGTGCAAATGTTTCTCTGATATCTTTTGCAGAAGCAATAGGATCAGGATTGCCGTTAGGACCTTCTGGATTTACATAAATTAAACCCATTTGTACCGCAGCCAATGGATTTTCTAAATCTCTATCGCCACTGTAACGCTTATCACCTAACCACTCACGCTCAGAACCCCAATACACATCTTCGTGTGGTTCCCAAACATCTTCTCTTCCACCTGCAAAACCAAAAGTTTTGAAGCCCATAGATTCAAGTGCACAGTTACCTGTCAAGATCATTAAATCACCCCATGATAATTTTTTACCGTACTTCTTTTTGATAGGCCATAAAAGTAAACGCGCCTTATCTAAATTGGTATTATCAGGCCAGCTATTAAGAGGTGCAAAACGTAACATACCTGATCCACCACCGCCTCTACCATCGGTAGTACGGTATGTACCAGCACTATGCCATGCCATTCTAATAAAGAATGGACCGTAATGACCATAATCGGCAGGCCACCAATCTTGAGAATTAGTCATTAAATCAATAATGTCTTGCTTAACCGCCTTTAAGTCTAATGTTTTAAATTCTGAAACATAGTTGAATGTCGAATCCATTGGATTTGACTTCTCGGTGTGCTGGCGTAAAATGTTTAATCGTAATTGATTAGGCCACCAATCTGTGTTTCTTGTTCCACTACCTGCACTACCTAGTTTAGCGGTAGCGCTAGCAACCGTTGCTCCTGTGTAAGGGCATTTTCCTTCTGTGTTTGTATTTTCCATTGTAATGAATTTTTGTACGTTGAGTTGCAAATCTAGGCTAATAAAACACCAAAATTGTCATTTTGTTGTCATGATTATCAGCAAATTATCCATACTAATTAGGTATATTATTGGATAGTGGCTGAAGGTCTTTTTTGGGTTCCGGGCTGATTGGTTAAATCATCCCCTAAAGCATGCCTATAGTTATCTGCTATGCTTGTTAACGCTGCAACGACTGCTGAGTTATGTTTTGCCACATCAAGGGTTTCACCAGGGTCTGTAGATAAGTCGTACAAGGCCATGGGCACAGGTACAGAAGCATATTTACCCGGAAAACCATCTTTGCCCATATCGGTGGCTTTATAGGTTTGAGATTGGTGTGGAAATACCAATTTCCATTTACCTTGTCTAACGGCCTTAAGGCTATTATTATCATAATAATAAACAAAATGATCGCGCGGGTTAGCCTGCGGCTCCTGCCTTAGCAAAGACAAAATCGCAACGCCATCAATTTTATTTTTAGGCAAATTACTTTTTGTGAGTGCCGCAATGGTAGGCAGCACATCCATGGTAGCCGCCAAATTATTACACACCGTTCCTGGCGCAATAACACCCGGATAACTCATGATACAGGGCACTTTAACACCACCATCCCAAGCAGAACCTTTACCCTCTCTTAGTCCACCACTGCTGCCAGCATGATTGCCAAATGTTAACCATGGGCCGTTATCACTGGTAAAAATAATGAGCGTGTTTTTGGTTAATCCATTTTTATCAAGGGCCTTCATCACTTCTCCAATAGACCAATCTATTTCCATCATTAAATCGCCAAATAATCCAGCACCACTTTTATTTTTAAATTTACTAGACACTGCAATGGGCACGTGCGGCATAGAGTGTGCGAGGTATAAGAAAAATGGATTGTTTTTATTTTTACCAATAAATTTTACGGCACGCTCAGTGTAAAGCGTTGTAAGTTTAGCTTGATCCTCTAAAGTATTAATAGGCATTACTGGATTAAACCCATCAAGTAGCTGAAGCGTTGGATATTTTGATTTTTTGGAGCCGGTATCTGTTATAGGTTTGCCATCATAACCTACCGGCCACATATCATTAGAATAAGGTAAACCCAAATATTCATCAAAGCCATATGAAGTAGGTAAATAAGGCGCTTTGGCACCCAAATGCCATTTACCAATCATACTGGTTTTATACCC
>CANHCY010000067.1 GCA_947459295.1 Chitinophagaceae bacterium | reverse complement strand
CTCATTGTATAATCTATTGAATTAAATAGTATGAAAACATTAAAATATTTATTGAGTGGCTTGATACTCATTTCTACATTCTCAGGATGTAAAAAAGAAATCAATGATGATGTTTCTTTCGTGCAAACGGCTGCAACATCTGCAAAATTGGGCGCGATGTTTACCATTACCCAAGACAATACTGGGCTTGTAACTATTACACCAAATGGTGAAGGTGTTGCAAGTTTTGAAATTGCTTATGGACATGGAACTGCTGGCCCTGTTAAAGTATTACCTGGTGGAAGTACTTCAAAAGTATATCCAGAAGGCGTATATGATGTAAAAATTACCGGCACCAACGTTGCAGGTGTTTCTACAACGGTAACTCAAAAGTTAACCGTAACATTTAGAGCGCCAGAAAACTTAGAAGTTACTGCTGTTATTGACCCAGCTAATAAATACAAAGTAAATGTTTCTGCAAAAGCATTGTATGAAACTTTCTTTCAAGTTTATTTTGGAGACGTAGCAAACGAAGTGCCTACTAATTTTTTAGAAGGTCAAACTATATCTAAAACCTACGCTAAAACGGGTTCTTACACCGTTAGAGTGGTAGCGTTAAGTGGTGGTGCTGCAACAACAACATTTACAAGAGTGATTACGATTGTTGATCCTGTTGTGCTTCCAGTAACTTTTGAATCTACTTCTATTAATTATGCTTGGAATGATTTTAGTGGGGGTAATGTAACCGTTGTTACAAACCCACATAATAACGCTGGAAATCCATCTACAAGGGTTGCTAGAATGGTAAAAAATGCAGGTGATCCTTGGGGTGGAAGTTGGATTGGTCTTGGTGGTCCAATCGATTTTTCAGCTAATAAGGTTTTTAGAATGAAAGTGTTTTCTCCAAGAGTAGGCGCTAAGGTTTTATTGAAAGTTGAAAATGCAGGGAACGGTTCTATTGCTTTTGAAAAAGAAGTATTAACGACCGTGGCTAATGCATGGGAAGATTTAGCATTCGATTACAGAACCATTAATACTTCTAATCAATACCATAACATTGTGGTTATTTTTGATAACGGTACGCCTGGCGACGGCTCTGCTAATTTCACTTTTTTCATGGATGATATTAGATTAACAGATGCAATGCCAAATTCAAAAATAGATTTACCGGTAACATTTGATGTGGCTGGTGTAAACTATACGGTAACGGATTTTGGTAACAACCAAACAGTAGATGCAGTTGATCCTACTGATGCTAACAATAAGGTTAAAAAAACAACTAAAGTAAATGGTGCTGAAACTTGGGCTGGTACTACCATTGGTACAAATACAGGTTTTGCAACTGCCATTCCTTTGACGGCTGCTGCTTCTCAAATGAGTGTAAGGGTATATTCTCCAGCGGCAGGGCTTAAAATTTTATTGAAAGTTGAAGACCACACTAATAACCAACGTTCTGTAGAAACCTTTGCTACAACAACTGTAGCGGGTGCTTGGGAAACTTTGATTTTTGATTTCAACAATCAAGCGCCAGGTACTGCTGCATTTAATCCAAACTTTACCTACACCATGGCTTCTATTTTCTTTGATTTTGGAAATAGCGGAAATGGAAAAGTATTTTATTGGGATGATGTTAGAAAATTAGCAACCAACTTTGTAGAAACGGTAAGTCTTCCATTGACTTTCGAATCAAATAATCTTACCTACACATGGAATGATTTTGATGGCGGTGTGGTAACTGTTGTTAACAATCCTCAGTCTGGCGGTATTAACACGAGCGCTAAAGTGGGCAGAATGGTAAAAAATGCTGGCCAAATTTGGGGTGGAAGCTGGATTGGTTTAGCAGCTCCAATTGATTTTTCAACCAAGAAAACATTTAAAGTAAAAGTGTTTTCACCAAGAGTGGGTGCTAAACTTTTATTAAAAGTTGAAAACCAGAACAACGGTGGTATTAGCTTTGAAAAAGAAGTTACAACAACGGTTGCGGGTGCTTGGGAAACATTAACGTTTGATTACAGTGCAATCAATACATCTAATACCTATCAAAAAATCGTATTGATTTTTGATTTAGGAACAGTTGGTGACGGCTCTGCAAACTTTACGTTCTTATTTGATGATATCACCTTAAATTAATTTGATAAAACCTACAATTATGAAAAATAATTTTAAATATATTGTTGCGGTTTTGTTTATCACAACCATTGGGTTTATTTCTTGTCAAAAAACCGAATATAGTTTTGGTAACATTAAAACGCCAACAGGCTTAACGCTCACTACTGCAGTAGTTGGCGTAGATGCAAACAACCCTAATGGTAATGGAACAGGAACTGTAACTATTACTGCGAAAGCAACAGATGCGCTTACCTATAATATTGATTTTGGTGATGGTAGAACACAAGTAGTTCCTTCTGGAACTATTACCTATAAATATGCAACCCCTGGTGTTAATGATTATAACATTACGGTGCGTGCAGTTGGTACAGGTGGTGCTGTTTCTGTAATTAGTAGAAAAGTAACTGTATTTGTTGCCTTTACTATTCCTCAAACAATATTAGATGCACTTACTGGTACTGGATCACGCACTTGGATGACAGATAGAGACGCACCAGGACACTTTGGTGTAGGACCTGCTGATGGTTTTGCGCCTATTTGGTATGCAGCTACACCTAATTCTAGAGAAGCTTGTGCCTATGATGATGAAATTACTTTCACTAAAGATGCACTCAACAATATTTCAATGACAATCAATAATAAAGGTCAGTCATTTTCTATTGGTGCTGCTAGTGCGTTTTACGGATTTAGTGGTGGTGATGCATGTTTTAACATTGTTACAACGGGTGCTAAAAAATTAGCATTTATGGACGCTACTTCTGCATCTACACCGTCTATATCAACTAGAATTCAGTTTATGGTTCCAGGTAATGGCATCATCAATTTTGGAACTGGTGGTACAACGTATGAAATTTTGAGCGCAAGTGCTACAGAAATTCATTTAAGAAATATCGGTGCGGATGGTAATTCTTGGTATCAAAAATTAAAGGCAAAATAATTTTTTAAAGTGCGTTTATCTTCTTTATTGTGGATTTTATTAATAGGTGTATCATTTTTTGGGTCCTGCTCAAAAGGTGCTACACCTGTTGTAAATCCTGCGCCAACTAATTTAACGGTAACTGCTACTGTTATTGCAGACAATAGCGGTAACGTAAATTTTGTGGCATCTGCTACTAATGCAACAACCTATGATTATGATTTTGGTAATGGTATTTTCCAAACGGTTCCTTCAGGCACTGTTATGTATAAATATCCGGCATCTGGAAATTATAAAGTCAACGTTATTGCAAAAAGTACGTCGGGACAAACCATTTCAAAATCAATTGATGTTTCTGTTACAGTAGCCCAGTCTTTGATATGGTCCGACGAATTTGATCAGCCCGGCGCGCCCAATCCTGCAAAGTGGAATTATGACATCGGTGCTGGTGGATGGGGTAACCAAGAGTTGCAGAATTACACCAATAGAACAGATAACGCCATAGTATCCAATGGAACTTTAAAAATTATAGCGAAAAAAGAAAATTTAGGCGGAAGCGCTTATACTTCTGCAAGGCTATTAACAAAAGACAAGTTTTCATTCAAGTACGGTAAAATTGAAGTCCGCGCAAAAATGCCAGTTGGAGCTGGTACATGGCCTGCTGCATGGATGCTAGGAGCAAATATCAATACGGTAAACTGGCCCAATTGTGGTGAAATTGATATTGTAGAGCACAAGGGTAGTGACGTTAATAAAATATATGGCACCCTACATTTTCCGGGCAATTTTGGTGGTAATGCAGTAGGAGGCACTCGAATTATCAGTGGCGCTACCACTGAGTTTCATGTTTATGCTTGTGAATGGACAGCGCTTTCTATCAAATTTTTTGTAGATGGCACACAATATTTCTCTTTTGCCAATAATAGCACGTTGCCGTTTAATCAAAACTTTTTTGTGCTTTTAAATTTAGCCATGGGCGGAACCTTTGGTGGGCCTGTCGATGCTGCCTTTAACACAGCCACTTATGAAGTGGATTATGTGCGTGTGTATCAGTAGGATTTTAATACTATTATTTTATGTGTACGTTTCGAAATATAGGTTTGATTTTATTGTTTTCATTTTTTGCTATTGCATCGCAATCGCAAAAAAGAACTTATAATAAACTAGTGTGGCAGGATGATTTTTCCGTTAGCGGATTGCCAGATTCTACAAAGTGGGGTTATGATATTGGCACCGGATGTCCTCGCATTTGTGGATGGGGAAACAACGAGGCGCAGTATTATACAAATGCACGAAAAGAAAATGCACGCGTAGAAAATGGTCATTTAATTATCGAAGCGCGCAAAGAAAAATTTGAAGGCGCGAATTATACTTCTGCCAGACTTGTTACAAAAAACAAAGGCGATTGGAAGTATGGTCGTATGGTGATTAGGGCTAAGATACCTACTGGTAAAGGGTTGTGGCCTGCTGGATGGATTTTACCAACTGATAAAGTGTATGGTGAGTGGCCTAAGAGTGGTGAAGTTGATATTCTAGAAGCAGTTGGCTTTGCGCCAGACTCTGCGTTTGGTAGTGTGCACACAGAACGTTACAATGGCATGATTGGAACACAGCGTACAGCCACTTTAATTGTCCCAAATTTATCGACGCAGTTTCATGATTATGAAATTGAGTGGACGCCAGAAAAAATTGATTTTTATATTGATAATAAATTATACAACAGTTTCAAAAATGAGCATACTGGTTCTGCTGCTTGGCCATTTGATCAAACCTTTCATATGATTTTGAATATTGCAGTAGGTGGCAATTTAGGCGGCAAGTACGGTATAGACGATGCCATTTTCCCGGCACAAATGAAGGTAGACTGGGTGAAAGTGTTTCAATAAATTATATACCCCCCAATTTTGTTTAGGTCAGTTTTTGGTTAATGCCGGATAATTATCCGGCATTTTTTATGTATAAAAGAAATTTTTATATTAAAAATCAACCAAAAACGTATTATAAAAAAATAAATAGGATATCCTTTAGATTCTCGGTAAACTAAAATGAGTTAAATTTACTTCGTGTAAATATTACACATTTGGTGTACGATACCAACTAACGCTTGTTTATGAGAATTTTTGTACTGCTATGCTGTTTGTTAGCCGCTGTGTCGGCACATGCACAATTGTTGCGTACAACACCTTCGTTTGTTACAGAGAATTCAAGTTCAATTACCATTTTTGCGGATGCAACAAGAGGAAACAGGGGTATCTTAAATGTTACCGGAGACATATTTGTGCATATTGGTGCCATCACTTCACTGAGTACTTCAAGTAGTAATTGGAGATATGTTCCAGTTGCTTGGGGTGTTGCAGATAATAAAGTTAAATGCACCAAGCTTGCTAATAATGTTTGGTCCTTTACAATTAGTGGTGGTCTTCGTAGTTTTTTTGGCATTACAAATGCTTCTGAAACCATTCAAAAAATTGCCATTTTATTTAGAGATGCAACCGGTGCACAGGTTCTGCGTAATGCAGATGCTTCTGATATGTACATTCCTGTATATGATAATAATTTAGCTGTTCGTATCGATTCACCACTTACGCAACCTATGTTTATTCCAGCATTGGAGCCTATTACAAAGGCCGTGGGTGATACAATATCTATTGCAGGCGTTGCTAGTTCTTCCGCTGCCTTGTCTCTCTTTGTGAATGATTCACTGATCGCAACAACAACCGGAACAAGCATTGCACAAAAATTTATTTTGCAAAAAGTAGGCACCCAAAAAATTGTTGTGCAAGGGGTGAGTGGATCTGCAACGCGCAGAGATTCTATTTCATTTTTAGTAACAGGTGCAACGAGTCTAATTGGATTACCAGCAGGCGTTAAAGATGGTATTAATTATGAACCAGGAGATACATCGGTAACACTGGTTTTATATGCACCTAAAAAAACTTCTATCACTGTTACTGGTGATTTTAATAATTGGACACCTGGACTATCACATGTTATGAAAATGACGCCAGATAGTTTGCGTTTTTGGACGCGCCTTACGGGTTTAACGCCTGGCGTGGAATATGCTTACCAATATATTATTGATGGCGCTTTAAAAGTAGCAGATTATAATACAAACAAAGTGCTCGATCCTTGGAATGATGAATTCATTGCTGCATCTACCTTCCCCAATTTAAAACCTTATCCAGTTGGTAAGACTACGGGTATTGTGAGTGTACTTCAAACTGCACAACCTAAATATGTATGGAAGGATGCGGGCTTTGTGCGTCCCAAAAAAAATAATATAGTGGTGTATGAGCTCTTGCTTCGTGACTTTGTAGCCAAGCATGATTTCCAAACTTTAAAAGATACGCTGCCGTACTTGAAAAAGTTAGGGATTAACACCATCGAGTTAATGCCATTTTCAGAATTTGAAGGCAATAGTAGTTGGGGTTATAATCCTAATTTCTTTTTTGCGACCGATAAATATTATGGCACACCACAAGCGGTCAAAGAATTTATTGATGCAGCGCACCAACAAGGTATTGCTGTGATTATGGATATGGTGTTAAACCATGTGTTTGGTTCTTCGCCACTTGCAAGAATGTATTGGGATGGTACCAATAATAAACCTGCAACAAATAACCCTTGGTTAAACCCAGATGCTAGACATCCATTTAATGTTGGTTACGATTTTAACCATGAATCTATGGCCACTAAAGACCTTGTAAACAGGGTTACTAAATATTGGCTGCAAGAATTTCATATAGATGGATATAGATGGGATTTATCAAAAGGATTTACACAAGTAAACAATCCAACTAATGTTGGAGCATGGGGTGCATACGACGCTTCACGTATAAAAATTTGGAAAGCGATATATGATACCATGCAAGCAACTAGCCCTGGAAGCTATTGCATGCTTGAACATTTTGCGGACAACTCCGAAGAAAAAGAATTAGCAGACTACGGCATGCTTTTATGGGGCAATGCTAACCATAGTTTTACAGAAGCCACCATGGGGTATACTTCTACATCAAATTTTGGTACTAGTTTTTCCAATGCTAGAAATTTTGCACAGCAGCATTTGGTAACCTATATGGAAAGTCATGACGAGGAAAGGCTTCAATATAAAAATTTAAATTTTGGGAATGGATCCGGAAGTTATAGTGCAAGAAATCCGGCAACAGGTTTAAAAAGAAATGAAATGGCTGCCGCTTTTTGGGCACTTACACCAGGTCCAAAATTGATGTGGCAGTTTGGTGAACTTGGCTACGATTTTAGCATTAATACCTGTACCAATTTAACCGTAGATGCCAATTGCCGTTTAGCAGAAAAGCCTATTAAATGGGATTATTTACAAGATGCAAACCGTAAAGCATTATTTGATGCGTATGCCAAATTTTTAAAACTACGTGCAACGCCTGCATACGTTAATGATTTTGGATCTAATAAGTATACCGCTAACACGGCTGGGGCTATAAAGTCTATGCAATTGAATGGCGATTCTATTAAATTAGTAGTCGTAGGTAATTTTGATGTTACCCCTCAAACTGCTACCGTTAGCTTTCCAACAGATGGTTTTTGGTATAGTTTGTATTCCAACAAATACCAGTTGGTTTCTGGAGGGTCGGCAAGTGTTTCTTTACAACCTGGTGAATATTATGTGTATTCCAATAAAAACCTCAACAATGCAGTGGTAACATCGGTGCCTGTAACCAACTTGCCGCTATTAAATACGTCCATCACTATTTCTCCTAATCCGGTAACCCAAGCAGCGATTGTTAAGTATCAATTGCCTGAATCAGGTAAGGTTCAAGTTAAACTTTTAAGTCAAGCCGGTGTTGTAGTAGACGGCATATTTAATGGATGGCAAAATAAAGGACAACAACAACTCATCATCAATAAGAAAGGCCTCGCTCCAGGGGTTTATCATATATCTATTCAATCAAATCAAAAACAAAAAACACAAACATTTTTAATCACTAATTAGTATTTATTCAAATTGAAATTGTAATTCTATGAACATTAAAAAAGCACTTGTTGCAATGCTGATGATGCTAACAGTTTTCTGTT
>CANHCY010000066.1 GCA_947459295.1 Chitinophagaceae bacterium | reverse complement strand
TTTTGTGCCAAGCTGCAATAACACCTTCGGTCATTGTATCACTTAAGCGGGGCATTAAAATCACTTCAGCCATAAGATTCGGTTGCGCTTTTAATTAAGGCTCGAAATTAAGGAAAAAAGGGATTGAGCACCCCCAAAAAGCCCGTTTATTTGCCCAATTATAACCGAAACCTTACTTTTACGTGAAAGCGGCCACCTATGACATCCATGATTTCCGAAGGCATTGAAATAAGTGTAGAAACTTTCTACCAATCGGACTATAGTAATGCCGTTTCCAATGAATTCATGTTTGCCTACCGTATTACCATCGAAAACCACAACCATTTTAATGTAAAATTACTCCGCAGGCACTGGGAAATATTTGATAGCTGTGGGGAACATAAGGTTGTTGATGGCGAGGGCGTTATTGGTATTCAACCCATTATTAAACCGTCGGACCGTTACCAGTATATCAGCGGCTGTAATTTAAAGTCGGAACTGGGCCGTATGCAAGGCACGTATGAAATGGAGAACGAAAACAACAAAACACTGTTTACTGTTACCATTCCTGCTTTTGACTTGATTGTGCCTTCTAAATTAAACTAATCGCCTTTATTTAGCCATGTTTTCAGGCTTATTGTCATGGCTTATATTTCGCCTGTTCAAAAATAATTTTCGCTGGCGTTCGCATCACTTTATCGAGTGACAATCCTTTGTTTTTTTCAAGCCAAGCTTCTACAATTCTATACCCAACAAACTGTCCAATAAATCCTGGAGAGTCGTCGCCAAAAACGGCTGTGTTAGGGCCATCCGTCATATAGTCACCAATTAAAGATGGATCTTTTTGGTAGAGTAAATTATTTTGAACAAAAAATGACCAGATATCTTTTTCGCTTTTATAACAGCCTTCTAATTGTGCGGCCGTGTAACCAGTTACAATGCTATCTTGTTCTGTTGGCAATATTTGTTTTAAAAAATATAATCGCTTTCCTGCTTCGACCATTTGTTCACAAAGTGGGGCACCTGCATCTTGGAGTGGGAACATATCATCACGTATATTTTTAATGCAATTGGTAGCCATATAAGACGGCTCAAAACGCCTTGAAACGTAAACAGGATATAGGCTCTGGCCTTCTTCGGATAAATAAATAGGGTCATTTTTACCAAGGTACATTTGCAATCCAATAGCGAGTGCATCGATGGTAATGATATTTCCAAAACTATTGATGGGGCCAATAAATGTTATCAGTTTAGTAGGCAATTTATAATCTGGAAAATAATATTTTACAAATTTTAATCCTTCTTTGATGGCAGCTTCTTCAGATTTAATAGAAGCAAATTTAGTGCCGGTTTGCTTGAACAATGATTGATAAGCATTTATAAATTGAGGAACGTCTTTTGCCGCTGTTTGTGGGGTCGTGCCCAAAATATTATATAGATAATCTTGTGTGAATAAAGGTTCTTGTCCAGCTAATTTTTGCAAGGAAGCATCCAAACGCAACGTGTCAATACCAAAAAAAGACTGCTCATACCGGATGGTGGTTAGCGGCAGGTCAATGGCACTAATATCAGGTTTTTTTTGAGCTGAATTACAACTAAGTAACAAAACAGTTGCCGCAATAGATAGGAACTTGATCATGAAACAAATTTGATGCAAAGATGTTACTTAAATTCGTTAAAAAATAAACAAGATTTAAATGAGACAGGTGGTATTTGGTATGTAAAAGTTACTGACCTTTGCAGCCACCGCAGTAACCGCTATGAAAATAAGTATCGCGCAACAGAATTATCACATTGGAAATTTCGAAGAAAACACCGAAAAAATATTGGGTGCCATTGAACTTGCCAAAAAAGAAGGCGCTGATCTTATATTATTTAGCGAAATGAGCGTGTGCGGATACCCTGCCCGCGATTTTGTTGAGTTTGAAGATTTTATTGATAAATGCTACGAAAGCATTGATACCATTAGAAAAGCGGCCGATACCATTGGCGTGCTCATTGGCAGTCCAGCGCGTAATCCGGGCAAAAAAGGCAAAGATTTATTTAACGCTGCTTTTTTCTTGTACGAACAAAAAATTGTTGCAGAAATTCATAAAACCTTACTGCCTACCTACGACGTTTTTGACGAGAATAGATATTTTGAAGCAGCCAGCAGTTGGCAAGTGATTCCGTTCAAAGGAAAAAAATTGGCCGTTACCATTTGTGAAGATATTTGGAACCTAGGGGACAATCCACTGTATACAATTTGTCCGATGGACGAACTCATGAAACAGTCGCCAGATATCATGCTCAACTTAAGTGCTTCTCCTTTCGATTATACGCATGATGAAGACCGAAAAGCAACCATTAAAGCCAACGTTTTAAAATATAAAATTCCTCTTTTTTATTGCAACGCAGTGGGCAGTCAAACTGAAATTGTTTTTGACGGCGGATCCTATGCTTTTGATAAAGACGCCAATTTATGTGGCGCACTTCCAATGTTTACATCAGACCTTTCATTTTATACTTGCAATGATGATGGCACAATTCAGGAACCTATTATTGAACCAGCTAGTCGTGTCCCTAATAAAGAATTAAATCCAGCCACACTCGTTGCTGATTTAAACATCGATCAAATATATAAAGCACTGGTGCTTGGCATTAAAGACTATTTTACAAAAATGGGTTTTACCAAAGCCATACTGGGTTCTTCGGGTGGTATAGACTCGGCTGTAACCCTTGCTATTGCTACAGATGCGCTGGGTACACAAAATGTGTTAGCCGTACTCATGCCATCTGAATTTTCTACGGAGCACTCGGTAGCAGATGCTGAATTACTAAGTAAAAATCTAGAAAATCCGTACCATATTGTTCCGATTAAAAATGTTTACCATTCATTTTTAGAAACATTAGATCCCATATTTAATGGCATGCCTTTTTCACTTGCCGAAGAAAATATTCAGAGTAGATCAAGAGGTAATATTTTAATGGCGATTGCCAACAAACTGGGTTATGTATTACTCAATACGTCTAATAAAAGTGAACTTGCAACAGGCTACGGAACTTTATATGGAGACATGGCCGGTGGTCTTGGCGTACTTGGTGACGTCTACAAAATTCAAGTGTACGAACTAGCCAAATACATCAACCGCGAAAAAGAAATTATTCCTACAAATATTATTACCAAAGCACCGAGTGCCGAGTTAAGACCAGATCAAAAAGACAGTGATAGTTTACCGGATTATAGTGTACTAGATCAGGTATTATTCCAGTACATCGAAAAACGTGCAAATCCTTCTAGCATAGTAGCCATGGGCTTCAGTAGTGAGCTGGTCAATCGCACTTTAAAAATGGTCAACACCAACGAATACAAGCGCAATCAATTTTGCCCTATTATTAGAGTGTCACCCAAAGCATTTGGCGTGGGTAGAAGAATGCCGATTGTAGGTAAGTACTTGTAATTAAAGATTTTCAATAATTCCTGCAATACCCTGTCCGCCACCAACACATGCGGATACCATCGAATATTTTTTATTTAATCTTTTTAAATCGTGGAGTGTTTGAACGGTTAATTTAGCACCTGTACAACCTAATGGATGACCCAGTGCGATGGCACCACCATTAATATTTACTTTTGAAGTATCTAAATCTAATTCACGAATCACTGCTAAAGATTGTGCAGCAAAAGCTTCATTGAGCTCAATTAAATCTATATCACCAATGCTCATATTTGCTTGACGCAACACTTTTGGAATAGCCGCCACAGGACCAATACCCATGATGCGCGGATGCACACCTGCTACTGCAACATTTACAAGTCGTCCAATTGGAACAAGCCCTAATTCAAGCATCATTTTTTCAGACATCACAACCACAAAAGCAGCGCCATCACTGGTTTGTGAAGAATTGCCCGCAGTTACGGTTCCATCCACAGCAAAAGCAGGCTTTAATTTTGCTAGTGCTTCGATACTAGTATCTGCACGAACGCCATCGTCTGAATCTACGACATAAGAACGCGTCGCTTTTTTACCTTTTTCATTCACATATACTTCTTCTACAGTGATGGGTAAAATACCTGGCTTAAAATGATTTTCTTGTTGCGCAAACATTGCTTTTTGATGCGATGCAAAAGCAAAAGCGTCTTGATCTGCTCTTGAAATATTATATTCTTTGGCAACTGCCTCAGCAGTTAACCCCATACTTAAATAATAATCTGGATCGTTTTTTGCAATCTCATAAGAAGGCACTGTTTTCCAACCAGCGGTTGGTACCAAACTCATACTCTCTGTTCCGCCTGCAATAATACAATCAGCCATACCGGATCTGATTTTTGCGGTAGCCATGGCAATACTTTCAAGTCCACTCGCACAGTATCTATTAATGGTAATTCCAGCCACATCCACGCCTAGTGCGCGCGCAGAAATCATACGACCAAACTGTAAGCCCTGTTCAGCTTCTGGCACTGCATTTCCTACAATAACGTCATCTACACGTGCTGCTGGAAGTGCAGGCACTGTTGCCATCAACCCCTGAATGAGTTGAACGGCTAAATCATCGGGTCTAAAAAAACGAAAACCGCCTCTTTTACTTTTTGTTACGGCTGTTCTAAATCCGGCTACAATGTAAGCTTCTTGCATAGCTAAGTATTTACCCCTCAAATGTAGTGATTTTTTATAAAAAGTTGTTTATGCAACTAAATTCTTCTTTGCGTCTACAAACCTATCTTTGCCGGGCTATGATGTACCGCCTATTAAGAACCATCCTATTTTACTTCCCCCCAGAAGCCGTCCATTATTTTTCTATGAATTGGCTGAAGCGGTTGTGCAGTATTTCTTGGATCAAAAAATGGTTGCAACAAACCTATGGTATTACAAATCCAGCGCTGGCCAAAAAGGTATTTGGCCTATCATTTACCAACCCGGTTGGCCTAGGGGCCGGATTTGATAAAAATGCCCTTTACCTCCACGAACTAGAAGTACTTGGTTTTGGCGCCGTTGAAATTGGCACCGTAACCCCACTTGCACAAGACGGCAATCCAACACCACGCTTATTTAGACTCCCAAAAGATAGAGCCCTCATTAACAGAATGGGATTTAACAATGATGGCGCTGATGCCATTGCAAACCGCTTAGCAGCATGGCGTTCACAAAATCCCAATAGCACACTTATTGTAGGTGGTAATATTGGGAAAAATAAAATCACTGCCAACGAAGATGCATGGAAAGATTACCAGATTTGTTTTGAAAAATTATTTGACGTGGTGGATTATTTTGTGGTGAATGTGAGTTCCCCCAACACCCCAGGCCTTCGCGCATTACAAGATAAAGATGCCCTCCATACCATCCTGTCTAATTTGCAGAAAATTAATGCGACCGAAAATTCGCCCAAGCCACTCCTATTAAAAATAGCGCCCGATTTAACGGATGCACAACTAGATGATATTATTGCACTCAGCACCGAACTTCAATTAGACGGACTTGTTGCTACCAATACTACGATTGATAGACGTGGCCTTTATACCAACGAAGATAAAATAGAAACTATTGGCATGGGTGGCCTATCGGGTAAACCCCTAACCAATAGATCCACCGATGTTGTACGTTACCTTGCAAAAGGTTTAAACGGACAAATTCCGATCATTGCAAGTGGTGGTATATTTACAGCAGAAGACGCTAGTAATAAATTAAATGCTGGCGCTTCACTGGTTCAGGTATGGACTGGATTTGTATATGAAGGGCCTGCCATTGTAAAAAATATTTGTTCAAAATTATAAGCTACACAAATGGATTATTTATTTACCTCAGAGAGTTTGATTAGTTTTTTAGTATTGGTTGTTTTAGAGATTGTGCTTGGTATAGACAATGTCATTTTTGTAAGCATTATCATGAACCGCTTGCCAAAAGAAAAACAAAAAAGAGCCCGACTTATTTGGATGGCGATGGGTATTCTTACGCGTTATGCTCTGTTGTTTGGATTAAGCTGGCTACTTGCTCAAAAAGGTATTACGGTACTTCGATTATTTGGAAACGATTTAGATATTGCCAGCATTGTAATGTTAGCCGGAGGTTTATTTTTACTGTATAAAACCGTAAAGGAAATTCATCAGAAATTAGAAGGTGAAGCTGACGCCGAAGCAGGTATTGCAAGTAAACCACTTGGATTTTCTACAGCTATTTTTCAAATCATTTTAATTGATATGGTATTTAGTTTTGATAGTATCATTACTGCAGGTGGTACAGCAAAACATATCGAAATCATGATTGCAGCTGTTGTGATTGCCATGATTGTAATGTTTTTATTTAGTACCCATATTTCAAACTTCATTCACAAACACCCTACCTTAAAAATGTTAGCCCTTTCGTTTTTAGTAATGATTGGACTTGTATTAATAGTAGAAGGTTGGGATCCAAAAAATGCACACGAAATGCATTTGAAAAACTACGTATACTTTGCGATGGCATTTTCTTTTACTGTTGAAATGCTAAATATGCGCTTACGCAAAAAATATGTGAAGCCCGTTAGCTTAAGAGAGCCGCAAATAAAAAGTGAAGATTAAATCAATGACGTAACGCAAATACGAACAATCATTCGTAAGTGTTTTATAAAATCATACGCTAAAAAAAAGGTCTCACTTTTGGTGAGACCTTAATATAAGCAAGCAATCGAAAAGAGACGTTTTTTGAAAAACGGGGCGTTAAAGCCTCATTTTGAATGTCAATACTACACAATTTTTAGAAATTAACAAGTTTTTTTGATTTTTTTTAGGTCTGCGGATTTGCTCAAAAATCCAGTACTACTCTATAAAAAAGAGTCGCTTAAGCGCGGCCATACTGGCCGCGCTTAAGCCCTCAAAATTTTCCAGCTCATCAAATGTTGCAAAAGCCCCATTTTGTTGCCGCCACCGGACCAGTGTCTGCGCCACAACTGGCTGTAAACCAGCTTTTTGTACCAGTTGGAGTACCGATGCCTGATTTAAATTGGCCTTTGGCACCCGTCCCGCTTCTAGTCGCAAATAAGGACCAAGAGCCCGCAGCAGGCTATCTTTTACGCCATATACCCCCAAAAGGTCTTGGACATTTACAAAACCACCCTGTTTTACTCTAAAATCAACAATTCGGGCTGCTAAAACGGGTCCAATACCCTTGAGCGCCTCAAATTCACTTACAGAAGCGGTATTAATATCTATAGGAGCGGCCCTTGCATAGCTAGTCGCCAATGCAGTTCCGAAGGGCCTGGATGGGCTGTTTTTGCCGCTGTTATTGCCTGCAAGTACAAAAGGTGCCAAACGATCAGCCAAGAGGGTTGGCATGCCCCAAATTTTATAGAGGTCTTTACCAGATCGTATAAATCCACCTTTTGCGCGGTAATGATCTAGGGTAGCAGCGAGTTTGGCACTAAACCCTAATGATTGTAGCGTTGATACAGAAGCCGTATTGGGATCAAAAATAAAGGGCGGCTTTTCAATAGATAATTCATGCGCTACAAACCCTTCACCCATATATAGGCTATCCATACCAAACTGTTCGAGCGCAAGTGGTATGAGTAATGCTGGCTTTTGCTGCCATAAAAATTTGGGAAGTACCGCTACCAAGCCAATCATGATGAGCAACACAAAGGCAGCCCATCTTTCAGGTCTTGAAAAATAAAAATACGGACGAGGTTTATTGGGATGGCTTAAGGGCACATGGCAAACTACAGGCTAATTTGAAGCCCATCGTAAGCCAAAGAAATATTTGCGGGAAGTTCATTTGAAACAGCTGTATGCGCCCCCAATTGATGTGAAATATGCGTCAAGTATACCTCCGGAATTTCAAGAGAAGTTGCAAGCTCAATTGCTTCTGATAAAGTAAAATGAGAAAGATGCTTTTCTTTACGCAGCGCATTAAGCACAAGTACTTTAGAGCCTTTAATTTTCTCCTGTTCTGCTGGTTCAATATAATTGGCATCGGTGATATAGGTAAAGTCACCCATTCTAAAACCAAGTACCGGCATTTTATGGTGTGCTACATGAATCGGCTGCACATGTATATCCCCTACCATAAATGGGTCATGGTCTATGTTTATTAAATTCAAATCGGGTACACCCGGATAGCGGGTTTCGGCAAATGCATAGTAAAAATCACGCCTAATCGCTTCCTCGGTATTGGCCCCCGCATAAATATCAATGGGCTTTTTTGAAAAGTGATTAAAGGCCCTAATATCATCGAGGCCAGCAATATGGTCTTTGTGGGGATGTGTATATACGATAGCGTCTAAATGCTCGGTGTGGGTGCGAAGCATCTGGTACCTAAAATCGGGGGTGGTATCAATTACAAATTGAGTGGTTTTGGAAGCTACCAATATACTAGATCGTAAACGGTTGTCTTTCGGATCTTTTGAACGGCAAACATGACAGTGACAGCCAATCATGGGTACACCACTACTCGTTCCGGTTCCTAAAAAATTAATATTTAATGGTGCGTGTTGCAAAAAAATTATGCAGCCACTTCGTCAATGGCTTGCTTTAAAACTAACTCGTATAATTTTTGAGATTCGAGTGTCAATTTATCGTACTCGATATTGAGTTGTGGAATTAATTCAAGTAATGTATTAATCCTTCCTTCTGTATTTAAAAACTTATTTAAGACCACAATTTTTTTGGCTTCTAATAAACACCAGCCACTCTGAAAAGTTCCACGCTCATACCTTACCACATATTCAGATTCTCCTAAAATA
>CANHCY010000065.1 GCA_947459295.1 Chitinophagaceae bacterium | reverse complement strand
GTTCTTTTTTGCATACAATTGGTTTGCTGTTTTTCAACAGGATGTTTGGTAATTATTTACCCTTATTGGCTAGTTGACCACAAGCCGCATCAATGTCTTTACCCCTGCTTCTTCTGAGGCGCGCATTTACTCGGTTTGAATCTAAAAAGTTCATGAAATCTTCGATACCTTGTTCGTCTGGCTTGGTCATGTTAAACGTATCGATAGGATTGTATTCGATAATGTTTACAAGGTCTGCAGGCACTTGACGGAATAATTTTACCAGTTCTTCTGCATCTTTTTGAGAATCATTAAAATTCTTAAATAAAATATATTCGAAGGTGATTTCGTTTCCAGTTTGCTTATAAAAATAATTCATAGCATCCACCAAAACTTTGATGTTGTTGGTTTCGTTGATGGGCATGATTTCATTTCTCTTTTTATCGTTGGCAGCGTGTAATGATAAGGCTAATTTAAAACGAACTTTATCATCTCCTAGTTTTCTAATTTGTTTAGAAACACCTGCTGTTGAAACCGTAATTCTGCGCGGGCTCATAAATAAGCCATCCTCCGCAGAAATGCGCTCTACTGCTTTAAGCACGTTGTCGTAGTTGAGCAGGGGTTCGCCCATACCCATAAAAACAATATTGCTTAATTTCTTATCAAAAATTCTTTCGCTTTCTTTATTGAGTAATACGACTTGATCATAAATTTCGTCGTAGGTTAAATTTCTTTTGCGGTCCATGGTGCCGGTTGCGCAAAACTTGCAACTTAAACTGCAACCAATTTGCGAAGAAACGCAGGCAGTTTTTCTTTCTTCGGTAGGAATTAAAACGCCTTCAATAAAATGCTTGTCAAATGTTTTAAATCTTGATTTTACAGTACCGTCTTCACTAACTTGGGTTTTGTCAATGGTTAGGGCAGGTAAAATAAATGTTTCGTTTAATTTGGCGCGTAGCTCCTTGCTTAGGTTGGTCATATCATCAAAGGAATGCGCATGCTTTTGCCAAAGCCACTCGTGCACCTGTTGAATTCTAAATTTTTTCTCGCCCAGCCCCTCAAAATACGCCGTTAACTCGCCTAGGCTCAAATGCCTAATATTTGGTAAATCCGTGTTCATAAATACAAAGATACCTCTAAAGCCCTAAAAAGCCCGTTTTGTAGGGGCTTCCAACCCTTATTAGGCCCTATTTTAGCCATTTTTTAGGCTAAAACCATAAAATTAACAGGATCGGGCGCAACAATTTAAAGTCTTGATGGTTATATTTGACTACAACTCATAATACACAACCATGAAAAAGATCCTTTTATTAAGCACTTTATTACTTGGCGTTTTTATCTCAATTCAGGCGCAAGACACTACCTTAACACAGTTTACGGGTAAATTTAAATTTGCAGAAGGAAGTCCAGTTCAGGAGGTTGTTATCTCTGCAGACAATGGCGCTCTTGTGGCTGCTTCTGCGATGGGTTCTTTTGTACTTCAAAAAACGGGCGAAGATCAGTTTTTTATTGCTGAGTTTCAGGCACCCGTTGTATTCAAAAGAGACAGTAATAAAAAAGTAGTTGGGCTTGCTATCAACGCAAATGGAATGGTACTTGAGGCCGTTAAGGTTGAAGCTGCATCATTTGTGGATGAAAAGTTAACCTACCTTACAAGATAGTTTGATCAAGTATTTCTGATTTTTATTTCCTAATCTTCAGAAACCATAAACATAATCATTTGACTGATTCGACTAGTTACGTTTCGGCCATTTTGAGTGGCTGGTTTCCATGATGGGCCTTTTTTAATTACACGAACAGCCTCTTCTGCTGTTCCATAACCAGGATCATTTTCTGCTTTTACTTCAGATATACCGCCGTTTTTATCAACGATAAATGATACTGTTACAGTATATTTTCCTGGAGGCGCTTTTTTTTCTACAGGTAAATCACGATTTAGATTTCGCTCAAGATATCTGGCCCATGAAGACCATCCCCCTGGGAATTCTGCAGAAATTTCAACAACAGTAAATATTTTATTATTATAATTATTTTCTTTAGCCTCAATATCAATTGACTTCACTCGATAACCTGTTATTTTTTCAATTTGTGAAAGAGCTCTCTTATCCTGCAATGAAAAAATTGCAGCTTTTTCTCCGGCGCTTAAAAACTCAATCGTTTTATACTTATTTACTTCTTCTTGGATATTTCCAATATCATCATTTAAAATATTTACTTTAGTTTTTGACGTTTCATGGTCAATATTGTTTTCTAAAGTAAAATCATCTGAATTTAAAGTATCCATTCCTGATTCAACGGTAAACAAGCGGGTATAGTATTCCCATTTACTGAAAAGTTTGTCTAATCCAGAAATACTGCTGTTTTTTCTTAAATAAAAAACGTTAGAAATGTTATTGTATTTTATTACAACAGGGAAAATAGCTTTATTTAAACTTGTATATGTTTTCCATTCTTCGGGTGAGAGGCTTAACGCTTTAAGTGTATTAATGCAATAGCTAGCGCAAAAGTCTATATTTTTATTTGTTGTGGCAGTAACAATTATTGGTATCTCCCAATTTTTACTTTCTTCATCAACTGATTTAGGGTCACCATTTTTAATTGAGTATTCGAAAGCTACTTCCATATATTTTTGAAGCAGGTCCGCCATTTCATTAACAGCTTTAATTTCACTTTGCTCCTTTAGTAGTTGTTGCTTTATGTTCCAAGCAAATAATCCTCCGTTCAATACAGTAGTAACACCTTTTGATTCAATAAAACTATTGAGCTTACTAACTGATATCAATGCTTTTAATGATATACTCCAACTGCCATCTGGTAGTTGTGATTCGTTCAATACAGTATATGAATTTATAACCCCATTTTTAGTTGCGATTAATTGTTCTGATAAAGCCTGATTGATTAGTGTATTTGATTCTGATGAAACTAAAACACTAATAACCTGATCTATTGCAGATTTAAATGCTTCTCGCTTAGCATCTTCATTGCTTTTGCCTCTTCCGCTAGCAGAAACTACAACTGTTTTTTCTACATCTTGTGCAAATGCAAATTGAAATGAAAATGCAAAAATGCTCGAAATTAATAGCGAGTTGATGATGTATTTCATTATTTAAATTTTCTTAAAACAAATACGTTAGCAGCGCTTCTCTGCTGATGGCTTCTTGCGTACCCGTTGTTAAATTTTTAATGACACAGGTGCCTGCTGCAAGTTCTGCTTCGCCTATTATTACTACATACCCAATATTCTTTTTTTCGGCGTATTTAAACTGCTTATCAAATTTTGCCTGTTCATGAAAAATTTCGGCAGCAATACCTCTATTTCTAAGTTCTTGTAATAGTAAAAAAGCGCTTGCGCTTTCGG
Source organism: Chitinophagaceae bacterium (assembly GCA_947459295.1). Lineage (GTDB taxonomy): Bacteria > Bacteroidota > Bacteroidia > Chitinophagales > Chitinophagaceae > Sediminibacterium. Next base: position 5,366 of record CANHCY010000065.1, on the reverse strand, counting down.
CGGCTCCAGTATTAAAAAACAATACTTTGGTACTGCTCTGAATGGTATCTGGAAATGCATTTAATTCTTCTAGTACATCGTAAATACGGTCCACCCCAAAACTAATGCCAACACCCGGGATATCCTTGACACCAAAGAGTCCTGTCAAATCGTTGTAGCGTCCACCACCACCAATACTACCCATGCTCACCCCTAATGCTTTTACTTCAAAAATAATACCGGTGTAATAATTAAGACCGCGTGCTAATGTAAAATCTGCAACCAAATTTACATTCGGAAAAGCTGTAAAGTGTTCGAGTAAAGTATTGATTTCTTGAAGTCCATCTATGCCTTCTGGAATGCTTCCAATAAGTGCTGTTAACTGATTTACTTTTTCAGTGTTTGAGCCACTAATTTGTAAATATTTTTCGATGGTTGCAATTTGTGCTTCGTCAAGACCGCGCCCACTTAATTCTTCTTTTACTTTTTCAATGCCAATTTTATCTAACTTATCAATAGCAACGGTAATGTCAATCATTTTATCGGCGCCGCCACATACCGTAGCTAGTGCCACTAAAATTTTTCGACTATTAATTCTAATTTCTACGGGCAGTTTTAATTTTTCAAATACCGACGCATAAATATGTGTGAGTTCTAATTCATTCAATAAACTGCTGCTACCCACCACATCAGCGTCGCACTGGTAAAACTCACGGTATCTACCTTTTTGTGGACGATCGGCTCTCCAAACCGGTTGCATTTGGTAACGCTTAAAGGGCATGGTTAGCTGCGCGTGGTTCATGGCCACATAACGCGCAAAGGGAATGGTTAAATCATAGCGAAGTGCTCTTTCCGTAAGATCTTTACTGCTTTTCCCTTCTAATACCTTTTGAAACGCTGCAGTAGTGATTTCCTGTTTAGCAGGATTATCCAACCCGTTATTTAAAATTTTGAAGATCAATTTGTCTCCTTCTTCGCCATATTTACCCATTAAAGTCTCCAAATTTTCCATGGCAGGTGTTTCAAGTGGTTGAAAACCATAGAGTTCGAATACTTTTTGGATGGTTTGGAGGATATAACTCCGTTTATGAACAACAGCAGCACTAAAATCTCGGGTACCTTGGGGTAGGGAAGGTTTGCTCATAAAATGGGTTGGTTATGACCACAAAGATACCAAAGTCTTGTAAAATGGGGTTGATTTACTGGGTTATGAAATCTAAATCTTACCCTATCTTATTATAAATCAGCCTATTTGTTAAAAATTGAACCTAAAAATAGAGGGGCTAAATAAAATAATTAAGTAAATTGCTTATCCCATTAAAATCTTTTTGTTAAATGGATAACGATTTTAGGTCTAGAAGAGAGAAAAGTTATATTTTGATGCGGAGAATCTATGATTTTTCGATGTCATTTTTAATTTTGGGCATGGCAGTAGTGATGTTTTTGGGAGCAAAACTTGGCATCGTGCAACTCGTAGATGTAGATCCATTATTTAGATATCTGTTTGGTGGCATATGTTTATTGTATGGCGGGTTTAGATTGTATAGAGGTATCTATCCAAACTACTAGTTTAAAAATGTGCGTATGAAAAAGAAGTGGTTTAATTGGGCAGTTGTAAGCGTTGTTTTTTTTACAACGGCTTGCGGCAACGATACTACAATAACTTCGGAAGACTCTCCTACTGCAGGTACCATTCATATCAGCGTAGATGAGAGTTTTAAGCCGGTGATGGAGCAGCAAATAAAAGTGCACTACTCGTCTTTCCCGAATACAAAAATTGAAGTCTCTTACAAATCGGAAGCGGATTGTTTTAGAGACTTTCAACAAGATAGTACCCGAATGATTATTGTTGCCAGAGGGCTCAATAAAAAGGAGGATAAGTTCTTTGAAAATCAATTGTCTTACCCCGTTCAATATGGAGAACTCGCTTATGATGCGGTTGCCATTATTTATAACAGGGCAGGAAAAGACAGTGTATTTACTTTTGAAAAACTACGTAAAATTTTAAGTGGGCAAACAGCAACCACTGTAGTCATGGATGGAAATTCTGCTACGAGCACGGTTCGGTATTTGCGTGATACTATATTGCATGGAGCTCCATTTGGCCCCAATGTAGTAGCCGCAAAAAACAGCGAAGACGTTTTAGCAAAAGTGGCTGAAAGAGCTGATGCTATTGGTTTTGTGGGATTAAGCTGGATTGGTGACACGTACAATGCAACGCAACTCGAATATTTAAAAAAAGTAAATCTAGGCCTTGTAGAATGTACCAAGTGTGAAGAAAAGGGTTTGTATGCCAGACCTTCTCAAGCCACTATTTCGAGAGGTCAGTACGCACTTTCTCGTCCGGTGTATTATATCTTAAAAGAAAATGCAACTGGACTAGGAACTGGATTTATGAATTTTATGAGTCTCGAAAGAGGACAATTGATTTTTAGGCGCGCAAGTTTGGTCCCCGCAAAAATGGGATTTAGCAGGCGCACAGGAACCATAAAAAATGCAGATTAAAAACAACTATAAAAACCGGCATATGAAGAAGATTGTTTCTTTGATGGTAACAGCATTTTTAGCTGTTCAGTGTTTGATGGCTCAAGTTTCGGAAGGAATTAGACATCTCGATTATGAAAAATACAAGAGTGCGCGTACGTCTTTGAAAGCTGCGTATGACGCCAATTCAAAAGACCCGCAAGTAGTGTATTGGTATGGCCAATCATTAATTGTTTCTGAAGTTGGTGAAACACCAAAGCCAGAAGATGTCAATAATGCAAAAGCGGTTTACCAAAAAGGTATTCAGGATATACCAAACGATCCAATGCTTGTTGTTGGGTTAGCGCATATCGAGCTTTTACAGGGTGGCGATATCAATAGCATCAAGCAAAAGTTTGAACAGGCGATTACCACTGCTACAGAAAACAAAGGAAAGCTTAGGGGTCGTGTAAATAGTGCAGTATTAAATGCTATTGGTCGTGCTAACGCTAGCGTAGGGGCCAATCAAGGTGATCATGTTTACGCCATCGAAAAACTAAAGCTTGCTGCTGAGCAGGAATTAGCCCCTGCCGATGTTTTTGTAAACATAGGTATCAACTATTTAAGAATGGGTGGCGAAAATGGCGGTGAAGCTGTAAAAGCATTTACTGAAGCATCTACACGTGATCCAAAAAATGCACGTTCGTTTTATAGAATTGGTAAAATTTATCAATCACAAAACAACAAAGAATTATTTGAAGAGTGGTTCAATAAAGCCATAGCTGCGGATCCTAATTTTCCGCCAGTGTATTATGCACTTTACCGTTACTACGCTGACAAAGACGTAAACAAAGCAAAGGATTATCTAGACAAGTTTGTAAGTACTGCAGATAAAGATCCACGTAACGAAATTTTATTTGCAGACTATCTATTTAGAGCAGGTAAATATGCAGAGTCTTTAGCAAAATTAAAAGAACTAGAAGCAGGACTTGGTATTGCACAAGTGCCACGTATTGCAGTTGTTTATGCCTATAACTACGACCGTTTAGGTGATTCTGTTCAAGCAAAAACCTATATCCAGGGATTCCTTGATAAGGCTGCTGAGATTGACATTCAGCCTGCCGACTATGAACTTGGTGTAAAAGTATTGACTAAATTTCCGGGTAGCGAAGCACAGGCTTCTGCGTATATTGAAAAGGCCATTTCACTCGATACTGTTAAGCAAAATAAGATGGCTTACATGAGCACTGCTGCTGATATTTTTGGCCGTGCAAAAGTATATAGTGAGCAGTTAAAATGGATGAAGCGTCAATTAGAAATGAAAGGATCTTTAACAGAAGCCGATCATTATAAATTATCAAATACTGCATTTAGTGCGGGTGCTTTTGCAGAAACCCTTGAGTATGCGAGAGCATACATGGTAGCGTTCCCTGATAAGCCACAACCCTATAGTTTCTTTAAACGAGCTGCATTAAAAAGCACCACCGATACTGCACAAATTGTAGCCTTATTGGATGAATTAGATGCGGTGTACACTAAAATTGGCGTAGATAAGTATAAAAAAGAGGTTTTTGTGAATGCTTACTTTAAACTTGTTTATTTTGTAGGCGCGTTTAACAACCTTAAAAAGAATCCAGATTTTAAGGTAAAGTCTGATGGTTCTAGAACGGCTGTTGTTGATCAATTTTTGGCAATTTGTCAAAAAGCTTTAAACATTACCGATCAAATGATTGTTTTATATCCAGACGCTGCAGATGAGAACAATAAATTTGCTGCTGAACAGCGTGCTTCCATCCAAAAAAATATCGACTATTACTCTAAACCACAAGGCAAACCAGCGGCTGCACCAGCTAAAAAAGGCTAATCCGCAATTTCCTTTAAAATAATGCTAAAAAAGACTCCCCAAATTGGGGAGTTTTTCGTTTATATCCCTTCTGGGGTGTATTTTTGCGGCGACTAAAACAAGTATATGACTTGGAGTACCTTTTTGATGGATGCATCTGCTACCAACCTCGCCTCTAACTACCTTCCAATTGGCATACAATTAATTTTTGCTGCTGGCTTTGTTGCCACCATGATTGGTGTGTCACAATGGGTAGGTCCAAAGCGTGAAACCTCAGACAAATTAGAAAACTTTGCGAGTGGAATTGAAACCCACGGTGATGCAAGACAACCTATGGCGATCAAGTATTTTTTGGTGGCTATTTTATTTGTTTTGTTTGATGTAGAAGTTATTTTCTTTTATCCGTATGCGGTAAATTTTAGAGAACTAGGATGGGCTGGATATAGCGCTGTGCTTATGTTTGTAGGCTTTTTCTTGGTGGGCTTTATTTACATTATCAAAAAGGGTGCACTTACTTGGGAAGATTAATTTTAATATAAATACTATGTCACGTCCAGTACGATTTAATACCACACCTATCTTAGCTACAACTGCGGATGCAGTGGGTGCTGTAGAAGCACCTCCGGGGTTCACAGGTGAAGGTTTTTTTACTACACAACTAAGTAGTGTAGTGGGTCTTGCACGTAAAAATTCTATATGGCCTTTACCATTTGCCACTTCTTGTTGTGGTATTGAGTTTATGGCTACCATGGGATCACATTACGACCTTTCTCGTTTTGGTTCTGAGCGTGTGGGTTTTTCGCCACGCCAATGTGACCTGCTTATGGTGATGGGTACTATTGCTAAAAAAATGGGTCCTGTACTTCGCCAGGTATACCTTCAAATGGCTGAACCTCGTTGGGTAATTGCTATTGGTGCTTGTGCGTCAAGTGGTGGGATATTTGATACGTACAGTGTGCTCCAAGGAATTGACCAGGTAATTCCGGTAGATGTATACGTGCCAGGCTGTCCTCCAAGACCAGAAGCGATTTTAGATGGCTTTATGAAAATTCAGGATTTAGTGGGAGAGGAAAGTATTCGT
>CANHCY010000064.1 GCA_947459295.1 Chitinophagaceae bacterium | reverse complement strand
GCCCAAGCAAAAAAATTAGCGAATGGAAAAGTGGCCGCATTTGTACTGCCTCAACTTATAAGTCAAGCAGAGCCCCTTTCGTTTGTGAAAAACGAATACAATGGTGTTGTGATAGAAAGCGGATTTGCAGACAAACAATTCTTTTATGGTAAGGGGGCAGGAAGTTTCCCTACAGCTTCTGCTGTGTTGAGTGATATTTCGGCACTTCGCTACAATTACTGTTACGAGTATAAAAAATTATACCAGCAGGCTCCGCACGAATTAACTTCCGACTATTTCTTAAAAGTATACGTAAGCTTTGATGACATCAAAAATGTACCTAAAGACAAATTTGAATGGATTGAAGAATGGCATGCCCAAGAAGACCGCAAATACCTCATTGGTGTTCTGCACGTTAAAGAACTAATTCAAAGCAATTGGTGGAAGGAAAACAACAACTCCCTTATTTTAACCCCCGACCCTATTATTGACAACCTTGACATTGTTAACCTCAAGAAAAAAAGCCTAGAATTAGCCGGGGTTATATAATTAATAGGTGCAACTATAGTAGCTTTGCTCGTAAATCAACAAGATGCAATTGCAACTAAATAGAAATGCGACCCTTGGTATTGGGCTTTCATTAATTACGGGTACTAGCTTTATCCTACTATCTTTTTTGATGGGTAAGGAAAACGCTTTTTTACTCCTAAACATAGACCTTGGGCCTACCTCTGATTTCTTATTTTACATCTGGGCAAATGCTGGCGATGGATTTATTTGGATCCCCGCTTTTGCGCTAACCTTCATGTACAAGAAAAAATTTATCCCTTTTTTGATTGCTACGATTGTTTTCTCAACGGTTATTACACAAAGTTCAAAACAAGTGTTTTTTAAAGCAGAAAATAGACCTACAGCGGTTATTACAAATGCACCACTAATACATAAAGTGCCTGGTATAGCAATTCACACAACAAATAGTTTTCCATCAGGTCATACAGCAACTGCATTTTCACTTTTTTTATTTTGTTGCTTTATCAGTGCTAAAAAATGGATCGTACCGGTTGGATTTGCGTATGCACTGCTTGGAGGATACGCGAGAATATATGTAGCGCAGCACTTTCCAATAGATGTTGGCGCTGGTATATTAGTAGCCTATTGTAGCATTTTATTGTCATGGGTGATCCACATTAATTATTTCAATAAGTAAATATGAAAATATTTAAAAATACTAGAGCGCTTGGTTTATTGTTTGTAGTCTTTATAAGTACCGCTACAATTGCACAGGATACCACGCAACAAATTACACCAAACAGGTATAATAGCGCCGACGCTCAAAAAAAACCATATGTAATTCTCATTTCAATTGATGGACTTCGATCAGACTTTGTAGAAAAATTTAATGCCCCTGCACTTCAAGCCTATGGCAAATCAGGTGTTGTTGCGGAATATATGACATCAGCATTCCCCTCTTTAACCTTCCCCAACCATTACAGTATTGTAACCGGCCTTTATCCAGCACACCACGGTCTTGTAGACAATACTTTTTTTGATGAAAAAGCGAATGCTACCTATACCATGTCTAATAAAAAAATGGTCGCTGATCCTTATTGGTATGGCGGAACGCCGCTTTGGGTGCTTGCCGAAAAACAACAAATGGTAACCGCAAGTTTTTATTGGGTAGCTTCCGAAGCGCCCATTGAAAATACACAGCCAACTTACTTTTACAATTACAACGATAAAATAAAAATAGAAAAAAGAATTGCGCAAGTTAAAGAGTGGCTTAGCTTACCAGCTAAAACCAGACCGCATCTCATTACTTTTTACATGCCTGATGTAGACGATGCAGCACACAACTACGGGCCAGATAGTAAACAAGCTGAAGCAGCTGTTTTGTATATTGACAATGTAATTAAACAAATGAATGAAGCCGTTAGCAGCTTAAACCTTCCTGTTAATTTTGTTTTAGTTTCAGATCATGGCATGGCACTTGTAAATAGCCAAACACCTATCCGACTTCCTAAAGCAGTGGATCCAACAAAGTTTTATATCCCTTCTGGAAGTGCCTTATTGCAACTATATGCAAAAGATAGTTCTGTAATTTTACCTACCTACAACGCGCTTCTAAAAGAAGCAAATGGCTACGATGTTTACCTAAAAGAAAATACACCAAAAGATTTTCATTACAACAACACAGACGACCGCTTTAACCGTATTGGAGATATCATTTTAGTGGCCAAGCTACCTTACACCTTTAGTTTAAGTGGCAGACCAAGCAGTCCGGGCAAACATGGTTACGACCCAAGGCTCCCCGAAATGAGGGCTAGCTTTTTAGCATGGGGACCCGCATTCAAATCTGGCAAAAAAATTAAAGGATTTGAAAACGTGCATGTGTATCCACTTGTTGCAAAAATTTTAGGGCTGCAGTATCATCAAAAAATGATAGACGGAAAATTAAGTGTGCTCAAGAACACGCTTAAATAAACCGCTAATCCTTCCAACGCCAGTCACCTGCAATTTGAAGTGGAAGTTTTAAATTATTTTTTATTAAAAACAATCTAGTTTCCTCCTCATTCAAGCGCTTTGCTTCGATAGTGGGTGCATCAGCAACAGCAAACACCAAAATCGCATTATAACGAACGGTATTTTTCATTCCTTTTTCGTCTACTAGTTTAAAGCCATCACAATCGGCGTGGTAACAAGGACCTGCATTATTAGGAAGCTTTCCACCCGCAGCTCCACCCGTTGGAATCCCTTGTAGCATAAACGGTTGGTGATCGCTATGGAGCCCGGCACCTGCACTAAATGTGTTTTTAAAACTTGTATCGATACTTTGCACAATTGAGCCAATCGATTTAAATAGATTTTCAGATATTTCTGTAGAACTTGAATAGCCAGTTGGGTCGTTGGTCATGTCGTAATTGAACATATATCTAATTTGATCAATTGACTTGTCTTTTTTTGCAGCATCGATATATGCTTTTGAACCCAACAACCCTTCTTCTTCACCCATAAACATAACAAACTCAACGGTACGCGCAGGATTTAAATTAAGCGCTGCAAAAGTACGCGCCATATCAAGCACAGAAAAAGATCCTATACCATTGTCAATCGCACCCGTTGCTAAATCCCAAGAATCCAAATGACCTCCTACTACAATTTTTTCTTTTGGAAGTTCACTTCCTTTAATTGTCACAACCACATTGCGCGCTTTAATAAGACCTGAAAAATTAGTCATGCTTATATTTGCAAACTGCTTTTCTTTTAAAAGCGCCTCTTTATAAGCAAGTCCATCTTCTTTACTAATACATACCGCAGGAATAGGAATTAATTTTCCTGTCACAGACGCTGTTCCAGTTAATAAAATACCGCCGGCTGCTGTATTAATTACAATGATTCCTTTAGCACCAAATTTTGTAGCGATAGCTGTTTTCTCGGAGCGGTGCAAGCTTGGGGTTCCTGGTTTTGATCCTGGCAATACCCCTAAATATACGAGTGCAATTTTACCTTCAACTTTTGAAGGATCTTTTGCATAATCTTCTTCTAAACCATTACCCATATCCACCACTTCGAGTGTTACATCTGCAGCCACTGGCGAATGTGCCAACGACACCGATTTTACAGGTTGTAAATTAGTAATGCTATTCCCCATCTTTACCGTCAAACTGCCTCTACTCCAACTTTCAACTTCAAAAGGCTGATACTTTACATTTTTAAACCCGTAAGACTTTAATAAATTAAACGCATACGCTTCCGCTTTGCTGCCATTAACAGATCCCGTTAAACGGTGGCCAATTGTTTCGGTGGCATATTTAAGTGTTGCATACGCTTTAGAGTTTTGTTGTACTTCGGCGTTGATGCTTGCAAAGGCTTCATACCACTCTGGCTTACTATACTTTTGAGCGCCAACTGTATGCGCAACCATTAAAACAGCAACAATCGCTACTAACTTTTTCATATCGTATCTAATTTTAAAAAAAATAATTATTTATATCTATTTGTAATAGTTCTTTTTTTTGCAAATAGTCTTCAAGCAATTTAATTTGATTTGAGGCTCTATTGTAATTATGAAGCGGATATTTTGCTCCATAATATACATCGTCATTTATAAAATCAGTTAAAAAGCGAAGCGCCTGCATATAAATCATAAAAAGCCCCGCATAATAAATTTGATCCGCCTCATCGCGCGATAACATATTACCAGCACCCTTCAAATACCCCTTTACAATTGCTTTGTAAATATTAAGCCGTACACTTATAACAGAAAAATCCGTTTCCTCTTCAGAAACAGCACACAAATACGTCCTAAACATATCACCTAAGTCACTAATAAAATAACCAGGCATCAGCGTATCCAAATCTATTACACAAATACCTTTATCATTTTCATCAAAAAGCAAATTACTTATTTTGGTATCATGGTGCGTAGCCCGCAATTTAAAATTTGGATTTGTTTTTATGGATTCAAAAAAATCAGCAATCCATTTTTGATCTTCTAAATATTTTATTTGATTTTCTGACTGTATAATTCGGTCTTGATTTCCGGAAGCAAGCGCAGTAGAAAACTGCTTGTACCTGAGGGTTAAATTATGAAAATCTGGAATGGTGATTTGTAAATCGTTAGCGTTAAGTTTATCTAACACATTGGTGAAAAGCCCAAATTGATAGCCCGCTTCAAAAGCCTGCTCCTCATTTTGAACCACCGTTTTTGCATGCGAACCATGCACATAAGGGAACACCCTATAATACCCATCCTCTATATATTCCATTTGATTGCCATGCACCGATTCTATAGGTGCCACAAAATAATAATCAGGACTATTGGCTGCTAAATAATCAGACACCCATTTAATATTATGTGCAATGGCGGCAGGATTTTTAAAAACAGCCGTATTTATTTTTTGCAAAACATAAGCGTCATTTTCAGACTGCACCATATAGGTATGATTGATGAGACCCTCCCCAAGCGGCTTTACAGCCACTAATGAAGCATCAAAACCAAATACAGCTAATACATTATCCGAAACGCTCATCCTTTACAATTAATAGCTATCGTTTAAAGCAAACACTGGCTTTCTGTACATCCACTCGCCACCTGTAAAATCAGGGAATGCAACCGTTTCATTACCCAGTGCGATAGACTGTTCAGAAAGTGGCGTAATCGCACTCCAAGTTGCCGCGTCGTATACATCAAGTGGTGTAGCTGTGCCATTTTTGATAGATTCAACAAATGCATGAATGACAAAAAAGTCCATACCGCCATGACCCGCGCCTTCCGTTTCTTTACTCCAACGGGCCCATAATGGATGATCATATTTATCCAACCATGCTTTTGCAGGTTCCCACTGATGCGCATTAGGAGATTTATCCTGAATATAAATACTCTTATTAACGTCCATCCATAATCCTTCTGTTCCTTGAACCCTAAATCCTAAAGAATACGGACGTGGTAAATTAGTATCGTGTTGCAATAAAATGGTTTCACCATTTGCACATTGAATATTAGTGGTAACAACATCACCCAGTCTAAAATTAACTTTTGCATTGGGATGATTTTCGCCACCTTTTTTAACCACGTGATTATGAAGGCCTCTTGCTTTTGAAGAGAAGGAACATAGGTTCACAAAACGGTTACCTCTATTAATATTGATATAATTGGCAATAGGGCCTACGCCATGTGTTGGATACAAATCGCCATTGCGCTGCACAGAATGTTCTGTTCGCCAAGACGCTTCCGAAAAAGCCTTTGCACCAAATTCTACTGGCGTGTTTGCAGGATTATTGCCGTTGTTAAATTTAACTTCACGTAAATCGTGCTGATAACCTCCTTGTAAATGAATGAGCTCGCCAAATAATCCCTGACGCACCATATTTAACACGGCCATTACATCACGGCGGTAACAAACATTTTCAAGCATCATTACATGTGCGTTGTAACGCTCTGCTGTTTTTACAACATCCCAATGATCTTGTAAGCTAAGCCCAATACAAACTTCGGAACCCACGTATTTTACACCTGCTTCCAAAGACCCTACTATCATAGGCTTGTGCCATTCCCAAGGGGTAGCTATCACAACACCATCTAATTTTTCCTTTTCCAACATGCGCTTCCAGGCATAGTTGTCGCCGGTATAAATGACTGGCATTTTTTTACCTGACTTTGTAACTTCCTGTTTTGCACTTTGCAACATATAATCACTAATGTCACAAATTGCGGTAACCTCCACATCTTTTCTAGTAAGGAGTAATTCCAAATGATTTTGACCTCTTAACCCAACGCCAATAATGCCAATTTTAACCGCATTTCCAGGGGCTGATTTTGCAAATAGTTGAGTAGAAGGCATAAATACCACTGAAGCCGCAGCAAGGCTGCCGTTTTTAAGGAAGTTGCGTCTTTTCATTAGAATTAGGTTTTAAAGCATTCAAGATAAATAAATTATAACAATTTTAAGGCCGTTTTAAGTAGTTTGCATGCTATTTACGGTAAGATTTGAAAATTGATCAAGAATATAGCAAAAATGAGCAGTAGACCCCACTTTTTCTACTGGTGTATTGTGTTGGTGTTTTTTTGCATCAAGGCAAATGCACAAACGGATACCACATTTTGGTTTGCTGCTCCAGACCTACAAGAAGCGCATGGTGACCGACCCATTTTTCTAAGATTTTCTACTTCAAATACAGCAGCTTCGATTACCATATCTCAACCAGCGAGTCCAGGGTTTACCCCCATCACTATAAATATTCCCGCCAACAGTTCAAACTCCGTAAATCTCACCACGGTAATTTCGCAGATAGAAAATGTTACCCCAAATACGGTAAGCAATAAAGGGCTACTCATAAGATCCACTGCACCTATTTCATGCTATTACGATATTGCAAATGGTTCTAATGGAGATATCTATGCGCTAAAAGGTAAAAATGCACTCGGTACAAAATTTACACTCCCCTTTCAAATGGGTTTTATAGGAAGACCTCTTCCATTATATACCACCGATTTTATTATACTAGCAACAGAAAATAATACACAGGTTACCATTAGACCAAAATTTAGCATAATGGGGCATGCTGCCGGTGTTCCTTTTACCATCACTTTACAAAAAGGAGAAACCTACACCTGCTCAGCAACAAATAATATAGCAACAGAAAGGCCCGGAGGCACTGTTGTTACTTCCAATAAACCCATTTGTATTTCTACAAAAGACGACTCCCTTTATTATACTGGGCAAGGTTGTTCAGATACTGCTGGCGACCAACTCATCCCAGACAATATTGCAGGGCAAGAATTTATTGTGATTAAAGGATACTTTAATAGTCCCGATTTTTATTATGTTTTTGCCATCGAAAACAATACCCTTGTAAAAGTAAACGGCGCAACTGTGGCTACTTTACAAGCAGGCGATTATTACAAAGGATCGTTAAGCGAAAATTCCTGTTTTGTAAATTCAGATAAACCCGTTCATATTTTTCATATCACAGGTTTTGGCTGTGAGTTAGGTGGCGCAATAATACCTTCCATCAAATGCACAGGATCAAAAAGCATCAGCGTTACTAGGGCTTCGAGCACTGGTAGCTTTTTTTTAAATGTATTAGCCCCAAAAAATAGTATTAATGATTTTACACTTAATGGAAGCAACACTATTATTAATGCTAGCGCCTTTAACCCTGTATTTGGCACTAATGACGAATGGATGTATGCAAGATTAAATATTCCTTCCTCATTAATCACAGGTGGCGTAAATGCGTTAATTGAAAATAGTAAAGGAAAATTTCACGTAGGCGTAATTCAAGGGGGAGCAAGTTCAACTGCACGATACGGTTACTTTTCTGATTTTAGTAGCAATGCTATTCAGTTAATTGATGCTACAAAAAATACAGAAATTTTCACCAATAACCAGCCCATTTGCCACAATACCACCGCTTCCATTAATGCAGTAACCGGTGACGCTAATAGCTTTACATGGACTGGACCTAATAATTTTTCTAGCACTGGCGCTAATTTAGTGATCAACAATTTTACGAGCATCAATAATGGTTTGTATACGATCACATCGGCGTCTACGGCTTGTGGTGTTGGCACAAAAACCATAGAATTAAATTCAGAACAGGTATTCGCCAATTTTACTTCATCGCAAACCGGCTGTATACAAGACTCTGTTTATTTTAATACACCAACTATTGATGGCGCAAGATGGTTATGGAATTTTAGTGACGGTAAACTACTTGATACCACAAGTTCAAACATTAAGCCTATTAAATATAGTAGCGTTGGCAACTTCCCTGTTACATTAAAAGTCATTTCAAAAAACGGATGCGAGTCAAATATCAATTCAAAAAATATTGAAATAACGCCAAAGCCAATAGCATCATTTACAGCTACAGCAAATACTTGCGTTAATATAAATATCGTCTTTACAGAAAACTCTTCTATCTCTACTGGAACGCTGCCAAAAAGTTATTGGAACCTAGATGATGGCAAAGGCATTATCAATTCAAATAGTTTTACACCCCAAACTACAACCTATAATAGTTGGGGAAATAAAAACCCATGGCTCATATCAGAAGCAAGCTCTGGTTGTAAAAGCGATACTTTTAAATTAGCAGCACCCCTACTAATACATTCCATTCCAAAAGTTGGCTATACACTTCCTGAAGTTTGCTTAAATGATGCAAATGCTATTTTTACAGATAGTACTTCTTCTGCGGATGGGGCTACAAATTTTTCATACCAATGGAATTTTAATGCAGGCAGTCCCGCAGTTACACCAGGGCCAACTTACACACCAGCGCAGCTAACGGCTAAAAATCCTGGGGTAAAATATAATAAGTCGGCAGTGTATAGCGTGTCATTAAAAGTAACGTCTTTTGGTTGTGTCGATTCATTAACGAGTAATTTTACCGTTAATGGTGCCAACCCTACACCCGATTTTGAAATCCTAGCACCTACCAAACTTTGTAGCAATGATTCGGTGCGGATTAAAAATTTATCGGT
>CANHCY010000063.1 GCA_947459295.1 Chitinophagaceae bacterium | reverse complement strand
TCAAAATTGATCGCACTACCAATAACACTGTTGAATGAATTTTCTTGAACGCCCATAGAGTTTAAAGTAACTGCAGTGGTATTCAATAAGAATTTAAGTTTCTTAGAAATATCAAAAGTTAAGTTGGCAGAAAAGTTACCTCTATCAAAACGAGATTTATCATTTCCTCCTACAATACCACCTTGGGTTAAATAACCCGCCGATAAAAAGTAGGTCATATTTTCACTACCGCCTTGTGCTGCAATGGTATGAGACTGTAAAGCAGCTCTTCTAAATATTTGGTCTTGCCAATTAGTACCTACACCTAATAAAGAAAGGTTTGGAAATACAATTGGGCCGCCCGCAGTAGTGCTTCCTTCATTGATCATAGCACCATATTCTGTAGCATTTAAAACACCAAGGGTGTTCATTACTTCTTGTACACCATAGTTACTATTAATAGTAATGGCTGCTTTTTGGCTTTTTCTACCACCTTTTGTAGTCACCACAATCACACCATTACCACCTTTAACACCAAATATGGCCGTGGTAGCAGCATCTTTTAATACGTTGATTGACTCAATATCTGCAGCGTTAATAGCATTAAGGTCAGTGAGGGTTTGAGGAACACCGTCAATAATTACCACTGGGTCAGTACCAGAAAAAGAAGGAATACCTCTAATTAATACGGTTGGTTTAGCACCCGGTGATCCTGATTGAATTACATTAACACCCGACGCCTTACCTTGTAAAGCTTCTTCCGTTCTCACGGGCTTCAATTTTTCAATATCACTTGACTTTACAGTTGAAATAGCACCAGATATTTTGGTCACCTTTTGGGTACCATAACCTACTACTACTACATCACCAAGTGTGTTTGCAGGGTTTTGCTCTAGAGAAACCTCTACTTCACCTGCTTTTACCACCGTAACCTTGGAAGTAATTAAGCCTGTGTAAGTGATTTCTAGGATAGAACCTACAGCTGTGTTAAGTGAAAACCGGCCATTGGCATCGGTGAGGGCAACTGATTTGCCCTTAATAGAAACAGACGCCCCTACTAGCATTTCGCCAGTATTTTTGTTTTTTACTCTACCGGTAACGGCAATTGACTGAGCGTAAAGCGTTTCTACGCCGAGCCCGAGCATCAAAACAAGGCACATAAGAATAAATCTTATTTTCATAATGCAATCGTTTATGTGAAAGAAAAAAAATGAATTTTTGGCAACGTAAAAGTAGTAACAGACACTACAAAATCTTTATTGTTTAACACTTCAATACTACATCACTATTTTTAACTAATTGATTATCAATAATGTAAATTACTTCAATACTACATCAATCAACATTTCATATATTTAAGTTTAAATTAAATCTTTGAGCAGTGAAAAAAATCCTCTTTTTACTTCTTCTACCCATTTTTGCTAGTAGCCAGAATACTATTGGTCTTCCAGATATTATTAATTATTCTAAACTATCCTACAACGCAGGACTGCAGAACTGGGATGTTAAACAAGACAAAAACGGTATTGTTTACTTTGCCAACAACGAAGGCTTACTAAGTTTCGATGGCAAGAATTGGAAACTTTACCCGCTACCCAATAAAACCATTGTTAGGTCTGTAGAAATTGGTAGCGACCATAAAATATACGTGGGAGGACAGGACGAACTTGGTTATTTTGCCCCAAACACCAACGGCAACCTTGTTTATACCTCACTAACCTCCTTAATCCCTGCTAAATTCAGGTCATTTGAAGACGTTTGGGACATTGTTTCATTAGGGACTTCTATATTTTTTAGGTCCCCTAATAAAATTTTCCAGTACAATGGCGGTGCCATTACTGTATTTAAAGCTCCATCCGAATGGGCTTACCTAACCAGTTGTAACGGAAAATTATATGCCCACGACTACCAAACGGGCCTGATGGCATTTGAAAATGATGGCTGGCAATCAGTACCAACAAATTATAGTTTCTCCAAAACCGATCCTATCACAGGAATGATTCCAAGCGGATCAGGAGCCATCATTACCACTTTAAAAAGCGGTATTTTTTATTTTACCAACAATACCATTACCCCAATTAAGTCGGGCGCTGCTAATTTTATTCAAAATGAAAGGATTTATAGCGCCATAGCCATCAATAAAGAGTGGACGGCGCTGGCAACAAGTAATAGTGGCGTATACATCATTAATAAAAACGCCGAAATCATTCAAAAGTTTTCAAGTACCGAAGGCCTTCAAAGCAATAATATTTTAAGCATCTTCTTAGACAACAAACAAAATTTGTGGCTAGGCTTAAATAATGGGTTGGACTTTATTGCCTACAATAGTGCCATCAAACATATTTCACCCAAACTATTAGACGAATCGGGCTATACGGCCATGATTCAAAACCAACAACTCTATATTGGTACATCCAACGGACTTTACACGGTTGGGCTTCAACCACTAAAGGATTTAAGTTTTAGTAAAGGAGATTTTTCGTTGGTGCAAAACACAAGCGGCCAAACATGGGGCCTCTCACTTATCAATAGCAAATTACTATTGGGACACCACGAGGGCGCTTTTTATGTAAACAATAATACAGCTACTTCCTTTTCAAGTAAACCCGGGTTTTGGAATTTCACACCACTTGGCAATATGTCGCCTGCAAGTATTGTTGTTGGTGGCACATATAGAGGCCTTACCATTTTTGACGCTAAAGCAAATCAACTCTTTCAAACACTTGATATTCCAAACTTTGTAGAATCTTCTAGGTATGTCACAATTGATGCTGAAGAAAATATATGGGTTTCACACCCTTATCATGGCGTCTATAAAATTGAAAAAAATATTGATGGAAAGTATAGCACCAAACAATATCAGAAAAAAGAAGGGCTACCCGCTTTACTAAACAACCACATCTATAAAATAAAAAATAGAATTGTAGTTGGTACAGAAAACGGGGTATACGAATACAACACAGAAAAAGACAAATTTGAACCCGCTACAAGTTATACGTCACTGATTGGCAACCAAAGTATACGTTATTTGAAAGAAGACAAAGAAGGTAATATCTGGTTTATTCACGAAAAAGTGCTAGGTGTGATTGATTATACAGGCAATCAACCACAGGTCATTTACATTCCTGAATTGAATGCAAAAATGTTAAGTGGTTTTGAATATATATATGCCATAGATGGTAGCAATATATTCTTAGGTGGCGAAAAAGGTTTTTATCATATCAATTATGAAAAATATAAAAAGCTAGCGCCTGCATTAAATGTTCAAATCAGATCTGTTCACATTATTGATAACCTTGACAGTACTTTGTTTGGTGGCTACTTTAAAAATGTGAATGAAAATCAAGTACAAGATGCAACAAACATACCCCAGGTTGCCTACCGCTTTAAAACCATGCATTTTGATTTTACGTCTGTTGCATTTGGCTTTCAAAACAATCTCGAATATAGTTATAGATTAAAAGGGTTTGAAAATAACTGGTCTGCATGGACTAAAAGAACAGAAAAAGAGTATACCAATTTGGTGCCAGGTAGCTATACATTTGAAGTAAAAGTTAGAAACAACCTAGGCAATGAATCAGCTTTATCTAGCTATCAATTTAAAATTGATGCACCATGGTACCGTACATTACTCGCCTATCTACTTTATTTTATTGCCATTGGATTTGGCGTTTATAAACTTCATATTTACCAGCGTACAAAGTTTAAAGCGCAACAGCAAAAATATGAGCAGGAGCAGCAGCGTTTAAGATATATCCACGAGCTAGAAATCAATAAATCAGAAAGTGATTTGGTGACACTTCAAAATGAAAAGCTAGGCGTAGAAATTGAGTATAAAAATTCTGAACTGGCTTCTTCTGCGATGCATATTGTAAAAAAAGGCGAGCTGCTCACTAAGGTTAAAAGTGAACTAGGTAGTATCATAAAAAAAATCGACAACGAATACGCCATTACAGAATTAAAAAAGATGGTTAAGGCACTCAATGAAGATGAAAATTTAGACCAAGAATGGGAGTACTTTACCAAACATTTTGATAAAGTACATTCTGATTTCATTGTAAAACTCAAAGAAAAACATAGTAATATCAGCAATAACGAACTCAAGCTATGCGCTTATTTAAGAATGAACTTGTCAACCAAAGAAATCGCGCAACTTATGAATATATCTGTGCGGGGTGTAGAAATTAGTAGGTACCGACTTCGCAAAAAACTAAACCTAGCAACAGATACCAATTTATTTGATTACCTCATTAGTATTGGATAATTCAAATATTTCATTGGGCCAAGCAATGGTTTGACCATTTGATAGCCAAGATGGCATAGCAGCGCTTCGTTCTTTTAGTTTTTGAGTGAGTAAATAAGCAAGCGCTTTTGTTTTTGCAAGTTCAACGCGTGATAAATCTTGCTGCTCCTCAATGTCTTTTGAAAGGTTATATAACTCTAGGGTTTGCTGTTTATGAAAGTAAATGAGTTTCCAATCTCCTTGCCTAATAGCAGATGCCCATGAAATTCCTTTTAAATTAACATTTGTCCAATTGTTAGGATAGTGCCAAATAATTGTCTTTTGCTCGTCTATACTTTTTTGTTTGCCTTGTAAAACAGGTAAAAAACTTTTTCCATCTACTACTTGCTTTAGTTTTTTTTGTTTTGCGTTTGCTATTTGTAAAATGGTGGTAAAATAATCTTCCGAAACAATGTATTGTTTAGATACAGATCCAGGTTTTATTTCAGGCCCAGCAGCAATCATTGGTACGCGAATACCCCCTTCGTATAATGATCCTTTACCTTGTTTGAGTGGCAGGTTTTGCGTATGCGGCTCGCCGGATCTACTTCCTTTTAGACTAAGACCGCCATTATCTGAAGTAAACAAAATATAGGTATCCTTATCGAGTCCGTTTTTTTCTAAGTAGTTCATAATATCACCTAAGCTTTTATCCATGCCTTCGACGAGTGCTGCATATTTAGCTTCTGTATCGGTGAGTCCAGCATCAATATATTTTTGATAAAAGCGGATGTCTTTATCGTAGGGTACATGCACTGCATAATGTGACAGATATAAAAAGAAGGGTTTGTTGCTATTTCGATTGTCAAGTGTATGAATAGCTTCTCTAGTTATTGCTTCCGTTAAATACAAGTCTTCAGGTAAATATTTTTCTAACCCTCTAACGGCCCAACTTGTATCCTTTTCATTTTGACGATAATTTTTTGACGCTAAAAAACTACCCGGATGTCCAGCTGCACTTCCTCCTATATTTACATCAAAACCCATGTTAATAGGTGAAGCACCTGGCATGCCGCTTGGGGCAAAATGTGCTTTACCAGCGTGTATGGTGTAATACCCTGCCTCATTTAAAATTTGTGGTAAAGGCGTTGCCACTACCGTGTGATTAAGACCCCCTGAATGATAAAGTTCAGGTGTTAGTCCATTATAATTCCAATTGGCAGGCTTTAATATGCTGTCTTTAAAATCGGTGGGTGTGTTGCTATTTACATTTGTCCAATTGGTAACGCCATGTCTTGCTACATTCATTCCCGTCATAAGACTTACCCTAGTAGGCGTGCAAACTGCATTTGAATACGCGTTGGTTAGCATCATCCCTTTTGCAGCTAACTTTTCCATATTGGGTGTATGATAAGTAGTATTGAGTTTTGTTGGCTTATCCCAAAATGGCAAAGAACAGTCCTGCCATCCCATATCATCTACAAGAAATAAAATAATATTAGGTTGTTTTACTTGAGCCTTAGATACAACACAAACAAATAGCACAAATAAAAAGATAAGTCCTTTTTTCATCTAAGTAAAATACTAAAAAAAATGGAACCTACATATATAATGCAGATTCCATTAGATGGGGGCGTTATAAATTAAGCTAAAAGCTAGAATACTTTTGTACCATTTGGTTGATAACTATACCTGAAAGTATAGTAACGCTGTTCTCTCATTTTCACATTATCCGACGCACTAGCAGCAGGCGTTACACCACCTCTGTAATAATTTAAAATTTCAACTTTTGCAAATTTTCCGGTAGCTGTTCTAATCACTAACACACGACCAGGAATAGGGGTCACTAGGTTGTTTAAGCCATCATATACATACCAACCCCTATTGCTCCCAAAAGGCACTGCAAATGAGGCAGGTACATTCTCAGTTCTAAATGTAGAATCGGAAGGAATTGTTTTTAAATCATTAAATAAACCAATAAAAACAAAAGCGCCACCGGCACCTGGGCCACCATTTCCACTATTGGTTAAAATAGCTGTACCTCTAAAAGCAATATCCCATTTATTGGTAGCGCTATCTGATGATGGAACCACCACACCTCTTTCTAAACTATAAAACGTATACTTTCCAGCACCAAATGGCATGCCGCCAGAAGGAGGAACACCTGGTGTAATACCAATAATAGTATCAGCTGGCAAATTGGTTACGGTCACAGAAACAACAGGGTCTACCTTAGTTGTGTTGTCATCTTTATCACAAGCTGTAAAAAATAAAAATGCAAATAAAGCGTAGATGATTTTTTTCATGGTTTTCTATTTTTCGGTTGATTGTTTAATTGAGTAGTTGATAGCTATAAATCCTGACCTACCAAAGAAATTTGGCATATTGATAGGGTCTTTGTAATTGAGCAAATTATTACATCCAAGTTGCACGGTAATTTTTTTAGCGATACGTAAACCAACTGTTGCGTTGAGTTGAACAAACCCGGTGGCCTTTGCATCACCCTTATTAAATAATCCATTACCATCCGTATCAGTAACGTACCAACTACTCCTGTACAATGCACGAAGTGTTGCAAATGTTTGTTCCTTTTGATACTGGAATTTTAAATTGAGTTGATGCTTGCTCCTATTAGGCAAACCCACATAATCCGACATACTTAAACGTTTACTATACCCATTATTGTCTCGGGTAAAAACTTTTCCTTGCTCAATTTTATCAAGTTCGGATGCGTCTCCTGATAGTAAAAATTGATAACCGCTTGTAACCGAATAATACTTTCCAATTTTATAATCGGCATTAAATTCTAGTCCTTTTGTAAATGCTGTTTCTACGTTGAGGTAACTAAATATTTGCGCGCCACCGGTTCTGTAAGCTACAAGTCTGCTATCAATTAAATTGCTGATATTGTTATAGAAGAGCCCTACCGAAAAAGTATGTTTTTTAGACGCTGTGTAATCAAAACTTGCATGATACCCCGTAGAAAACTCTGGCTGCAATGCACTTAAATTATAAAAATCAGATTCGACGCTTGCAATTTGGCCAATGCCTTTTAATGCATTGATAATTTTTTGCGCTTCAATAGCACCAAACACACTATATCCACCCGCAGCAGTATTAGTAAAGTTTAAATAAAGTTGCCTAAAATCGGGCGCTTTAAATCCACGACCTACACTTGCCTTAAAATTTATTGTATTGGTAAGGGTATATTTTAACGCAAGCTTTGGACTAAATGCTGAGGCAAATAGCGCATTGTGATCATAGCGTGCGCCGCCAATAATAACAAGCTTTTCAATTGGCTTCCATTCTGACTGAAAAAACGCATAGCCTACCGCATTTTCTTTGGTGCTTTCTTTTTTATCATAACGTGTACTATTGGCTCTGTCGAGTAAATAGCCAGCTCCAATGGAAGTTTCAATATTTTTGAAAATAGAAAAATCTGTTTGAGACTCGAAGCGTAAAAATCTTTGCTTAAAATAATCGGTATAAGGAGCACCAGAAGACGTAGCTAACTCCTGCTCACTCGTAAATGTGGTTGCATACAGTTTAGCATTTGTTTTTACACTACTGTTAAACCTGTGCGATAATGACGCAGAAATATTTGCATCATCATTAGATTCTTTTCCTTCAGAATTTACAATAACACCATTATTTTCTACTGCGATTTCGTTGGTGATGCGCTCCCTATTAAACCTAACCGATCCAGACAATTTTGTTTTGTCAGAAAGTTGATACCCGAGTTGATGTTGCTGTGTAAACCTGTTAATGGGCGTTATAAAACTTGTTTGGCTATTGGGGCGCAGGCTAAATCCACTGGTATGGTAATTGTTAACGAAGCCCTGATATGAAAATTTATTTTTTGAATAATTATATGTAGCGTTAATATCTGATGTATTAAAACTTCCATACCTAGCACTCATTTCTAATTCATTTCTTTTAGGCGTTGTAGTTATGATATTGATAACGCCTGCCATGGCTTCACTTCCATATAAACTAGAAGAAGGGCCTTTTACAATTTCAATTTGTTTGATATTGCCTACCGTAATTCTATTTAAATCAAGTATGCCGGCTGTTCGTCCTACTAATGGTTCTCCATTAAGTAATATTAAGGTGTAATCAGGATTTAAACCTTGCATTTGAACACCCGCGCCAAACCCAGCTGTTAAAAATAATCCGGTTTGTTCTTGTAAAATATCGGCGAGTCTTACAGAGCCTGCTTGTGCAATTTGTTTACTGGAAATAAGGGTAACCGGAACTGCAACATTGCCTAATTTTTTTTCGGTTCTAGTGGCAGTAACTATGATTTCATTGGCAGAACCATATAACGTGTCCGGGCGTGATGTTTTACCCACCTGTCCCTGAACAGCTGTGATGCAAAAAAACAAACCCACTATTAAACCGCTAAACCGCATCTGCATTGATTTCAGGTGCAAATGTGGCTTATTGACCTAGGTCAATTGTCACAGAATTGTAGAACGGCAGAGCGCTAGTCATTTATGACTTTTTAATGACAAAAACGACCTTATTGTATAACAACATAGTTCCATTTGTACGCTGTAGATGAAACAACCGCCGTTGCATTTGTATTGATAGTAAAACCTGTCGTTGTTATAGTGACCCAAACAGCTTGTGTAGCAGCTAAACTAGCAGTTGCAGCATTTGCTGGGGTAATCACTACAACAGGCGCTGTGGAAAATGCGGTATTATAAGTAATAGTAGCTAAAACTGCATTTATAGAAGGACTGTTTCCTGTTGTTAGTGCAACCACACCACTCATATCTGTACCCGTAACAGTAAGTCCGGTTGGGGAAGTGCCCGCACCCGTAGAAGCAGCAATACTTAAAGCACCAGAATTACCTTTTATATGTTTTGCAGTGATATCATTTGTAGTTACAATTGCACCTGATGTATTTACTTTTGTAATTGCTGAGTTACCAAGTTGTATCGTATTGGATGTTCCTACGCTCGCTCCATTACCAAGTGATGTAGCATTGGTAACATCACCTGAAACATTAGACCCATAACCCAATACCGTATTAAACGTACCTGTTGT
>CANHCY010000062.1 GCA_947459295.1 Chitinophagaceae bacterium | reverse complement strand
TACGATTCCGGTAATCGTTGAAGTACCTGTACCTCCATTTGCAACTAATACAGTTCCAGATAAAGTTGATGCTGCAGCTGCAATAGTAATATCTGCACTACCATCAAATGCAACTCCATTAATATTTTTAGGAGCTGCTAATTTTGTTGCAGTTGCTGCGTTACCTGTAGTGTTTTGATTAAACGTTGGAAAATTTGTTAGGTTAGCAGCGCTACCTGTTGGTTCTAAATAATCTGTTCCCGCAACTGCAGCAGTCATAGCATTAATTCCATTTCCTTTTACGATTCCGGTAATCGTTGAAGTACCTGTACCTCCATTTGCAACTAATACAGTTCCAGATAAAGTTGATGCTGCAGCTGCAATAGTAATATCTGCACTACCATCAAATGCAACTCCATTAATATTTTTTGGCGCTGCCAATTTAGTTGCAGTGGCTGCATTACCTGTTGTGTTTTGATTCCATATAGGTATAGTACCTGTTAGATCTGCGTAGGCACCGCTAAACAATGTTGGTTTATTTAGAATTCTTGCAACACCTGTAGTTGCATTCCAATCTGCACTTACTTGTGCCGCAGGAATAGTTGGCTTGTTTGTCAAGTCTGCATATGAACCACTAAATAAAGTTGGCTTGCCTGATAAGTCAGAATATGCACCACTAAATAAGTTAGGCTTCCCGGTTAAATCTGTATAAGACCCACTAAATAATGTAGGCTTATTTAAAATTTTTGCCGGACCTGCTGTTGCAGTCCAATCTGCATTTACTTGGCCAGATAAAATATTGCCAGCCATTTGATCAACATAATTTTTAACAGATTTTACAGAAGGATATTTAACATCTGAAGTGCCATCAGTTGCCAGGTCAATACTTTTATTTGAAAGATTTTCTTTTAATGAAAGTGCAGCATTAACATCAGTAGTGTTTGATTTTAATGCAAGTGCTGCATTTACATCTGAGGTGTTTGCTTTTAATGCAAGAGCAGAATTTGTAGCAAAAGAACTTAAATCCTGATCACCGGTATTGGTTCCAGTTATTGCTGCTAGTTTTGTTTTTTCTGCAGTGGTATAATCATTTGTTGATAATTCTTTACCCGCAACTTTATCCACTTTTGTGGCTAAACTTGATACGACATCAGCAGTGCTTGCTTTTAAGTTTATTCTGTTAGAAATAGAAACAGTATCTCTACTAATCCTATTACTTAGCATAACGGCAGTGTCTGAGATATTAAGTTTTGTATTGAGCGCAGACTGTGTTGCTGTACTTATAGGTTTATCAATGTCAGCGGTATTATTTACTTTTTCTAACCCTACTTTTGCTGGATTAATACCCATTGCTACTTTTATATCAGTAACGGAACCATCAGCTAATTTAGTAGTAGTAACAACTTTAGGCGCAATGCTTGGAGCAGGATAATTACCTGTTAAATCTCCAGAAGCATTGCCTGAGGGGGTAGAATAAAGTGCATATGGCACACTTTGTAATTTAGTAATACCAGCTATTGTATAATTGTTTTGACCAGCAGGATCAATTTCAAGTTTAATATGTTTATTACCCGTAGCCCAATCAACTGCGCTAATATTACCAAATACATAAAAAGCATCAGGCCCTCCAATTACTATATTAAATAACCCAACATAGTTTGTCATTACCCGTCTTGATTCTTGATATGCCACTTTACCTGCAAGGGCACTATCAATAATTGAAATTTTAACGGAAATTTCTTGGTAACGGATAGGTTCTCCGCTTGCATTTCTTGCAATACCCTGGTAATTCAAGGTTTGAGGGATTTGAGCCTGAACAGATTCAAATAAAACAATTGTGAATATCAGAAATAGAAACTTTTTCATCCGTTAATTGATTTTTTGAAATTTAAAAACACCTGTTTTTTCGACTTTATAAGAATTAGGTCGAACTAAAACTTTAAAATAATAGTTACCACTAGCCAACCTGCTAATGTTCCATTTTTGAGAAATCGGCTTTTCGGTTTTTATGAGCTCTTTTGTTTCTAGAATTTTCCCGCTCAAATCATACATAGACACATAGATATAACCAATATCCCCAGATCTGAAATCAAGGATTACCTCATACTTAGCAGGGACCGGATACACCCTTACTTCATCTAATTGAAGGCGTTGGTTGTTAAGAATTGGTATATGAAACCAGTCGGTAGGCTGTAAAACACCACTTGTAACAAAGGATTTTGTTGTTAACAGAAGATTTTCCTGAGTATATCTTCCAAAAAAGGTCTCAATGATAGTACTCTCCCCAATACTCCAATCCACTATAAAATTTTGGGAAATTTTGCTAGTTCCACCTCCTAAATTAAAGGTGCCGGGCTTTGCATTACTTCCAACATTTTGAGCTAAAGCAACATTGGAAATCAATAAAATAATGAAGGGTAAAATTTTAATCATATGCAATTGATTAAACAAACTACACACATTAAAAAATTTTAACAAATAGTAGAAGTAAATTTAAATATAAAGGGGTAAATATTTGCTTTAACCTGATTATCAATTAATTATAGAATCAATAAAATCTGAAGGTGTACCCCCATGAAATTTACGAAAGGGTTTATAAAGGTGATGACGCGAATTAAATCCAGCTTCCTTTGCTAAAGCGTCTATAGAATAATGCCTAAATTTTGGTGATTTAGCAAGTTCTATGAAATAATCTACCCTTGATTTATTTACAAGATTACTAAAACTCATATTGTATTTAACTACAATTTGATCTTGTAGATTTTCGGTTGCACTTATTCCATTTAAATTACAAAAATGTTCTAGTGTGGCTGCTTCATTTAGATAATACTGATTTAGAAAAAAAGGAGTATAAAAATTGGCATCAGTTAAAGCAAAAGCACTGTCTCTGTTGAAATTAGCAAGTAATGATAGTTTTGAGCTTTGGCTATTAAAAAAACGGGGCCTATACAGTATCATAATTAAAATGAAATAGCCCATAAATATAAGCATTGTGCTACCTACATCAAATGAAAACAAAGTTGAATTCATAATACCAAAAACAATGACACTAACGACCTCTAATATAATAAATGTCCTAGTCCAGTTTTTTATTTTTTCATAATAGATATTTGATGAATTTGAACTCTTATAAATCAAATAAACTATTCTTATATTAACGAAAGTAAAAATAGTAAGAATCATTACCCTAGGAAATAGGTTTACTCTAAAACTGAATTTTTGAGTAAATAAATCTACCGGGCTAATAGCATTGCCTCCAATCGTCAACTCTAAACTAGTCGAATAATTATAAATTTTAATGAGGGAGAAAATTAAAAATGAAAATGTTATTAATAAAAGCCAGTATATCCATTTTTTCTCTTTACCTACATATAAATGTGACAAAATGAGTGTCATTGAAGACCAAACAAGAAATTTTAATGTGGGGAAACAAAGGAGACTCGCAAGATTTAAAAAATTGAGCCACATCAAAAAACTAAAACCACCAACCGAAGCGGTAAGAATTAAAAAACAGGTTTTTAAAAATATGGGGCGTTTAAGCTGAATCAATACATCAATAAACACAATAATTGATAATACAATTAATGAGAAATTGAAGAATTGATAAATAGAGACATCATGAAACATTTATAACTAAAATTGGGGTAGTATAATATTTCAAATACACCCTAGTTGATTTAAAAACTAGGAAAAAAGAAGCACTATGCAGTAGCAGCCTTTCTGTTCACAAGCAAACTATACGCACCAAATAACACTGCGCCAAAAATAAATGTAGCGATCATGCTATTCGCATAAAATGGAACACCATCTACATAACACTGCATTAAACCAGTAAATGTTTTAGGTCTATTCCATCCACCACCAAAAGCCCAAACAGAAAAATTAGAAAGTATAAAATAGGTAGTTGGACCTGCTAAAAAAGCAAGGCTCATAGATGCAATTTTTTTGGTTTGGATTAAGAAACCAAAAGCTGCTAAACCAGCAATTAAAATATAGTTAAGCCACTGACCGCTATAAAAACCTTGATAATCCGTTAAGTGGTTCATGTATAATACTTCAAAAAATAAGTCTGAAATAAACATTGACACCAAAGGCATTGCAAAAGCCCATTTTTTATTTCTCACACAAAGGGCACCACTAAATAAAGCAATAGCAATTTGAGGTGCAAAGCCCATAGGCCTGTTAGGCATGATTCTGTAAAGTGCACTTGCTACAATTGTGAGTACTAAAGCAACGATTATAGATCTAGAAATTTTCATGTATATACTGTTTCAAAACAAAAATAGGTACTTCGTTACATTCTAACTACCATCAATTTTCCTCATGTTGTGAATAAGCTACCAGAGATGGCACAAATGCTCTATAAATAAGGGTTTTACCTGATGTATGTATGTTTAACTTATTGCCAGGAAAAACAACAAAAGCCTCACCGGTTCTAATACTCATTTGGTTATTCACCACACAACCGCCTTCTACCACTAAAAACATATCCAAGCTTTCCGCTTCATGTGTATAGCCATTAGAGCCATCAAGGGTAATGGATGCGATACCAAAGTCTTGAACGGGGGCCGGATAAACACTTTCACCCATACAAGGCTTGGTGCCTTCAATAATTACGGGCTCAATATGTTCAAATTTTATGTTTTTGATAAGCTCTGGCACATCAATATGCTTTGGCGTAAGTCCACCCCTTAGTACATTGTCACTATTAGCCATTAATTCCACATTTTGCCCCTCTAAATAGGCATGAGGCACGCCGGCATCCTGAAATATCCCTTTCCCTGGCATTACACAAACAATATTAAATAGGTAGATCGAAAAAACACCCTTGTCAATGGGATAAATGCCAGCAGCGTTTTCGTATAATTTTGCCACCCACCAATCCGGAGAATTTTTGTCAATTTTATTGTCTTGTTTATTACGAAGGGCTCTTCTAACAACAGGACCTAATAGGCTATCCACTTGTGCCTGCTCCATTTCCATTAAAAAGGTATACAAACCAGCTAAACCTTCCAACTTAAATAAAGGTATTAATACTTGAAATTCTGCTGAATTTTCTAGTGTCTCTAATATTTTCGCTTCAGATTTAAATCCATGTAACAGCCAGAACTCACTCATAGCCAACATGATCTCTGGTTTATGATTGGTGTCTTTATAATTTCGGTCGGGAGCGTTCAATGCAACTCCGGCAGCCTCTTCCCTTTCAAATGCGACCTTTGCATATTCCTTGGTAGGATGCACTTGTATGGAAAGCATATCATTTACATCAAGCACTTTAAACAAATAAGGCAGTCCACCAAAATGATTAAAAACAGGTTCCGATAAGGCCGCTTTTGGATCTGAGTCAATGGCGTCCGATAATAAAACAGGCTGTTTATTTACTTCAATGCTAGACGGACCACCCTTATGAATTCCTAACCAGTACTCCGCAAATGGAGTGTGATTGGGATTTTCGATACTTAATAGCTTGGGTAAAAATGAAGTGCCTCCCCAGCTATAGTGCTGCACGGTACCTTGTAATTTATGAACGCTATATTTAAAAGACATGTTCCTTTTTTATATAGAAACGAAAAATCCCTTCGTATGTTTTACAACCATTTAATTTTAACAAAATGCTATCACAAAATATCCAAATAGGAAAACAAGGGGAAACTTTAGCCGCCAAATACCTATTAGGGTTAGAATATAACATACTTGACATCAATTGGAGGCATCATCACTGGGAAATTGATATTATAGCAGCATTTGGCAATACGCTTCATTTTGTGGAAGTAAAAACCAGAACCAGCTTGCAATTTGGACACCCCGAACAGCATATTTCGGAAAAAAAAATGAGGCACTTAAAAAATGCAGCTTGCCATTATCATTACCTACACCCAAACTTTAAAAACATACAGTTTGACGTGATGGCCATTAATTTAGAGCCAGGTAAAGATCCCACTCTATATTTTATTGAAGATGTTTACTTCTAATAGCGCTCCATCATTTTTTCAACCATCTTAAATGTGGCAGGACAATAGGATATGTTTTGCTTGTGGACGTGCAGGTATTCTACAAACTTTTTCTTTTTGAGGTGCGGAAAACCAGCGCAGTCTGCGGGTCTTACCTCATAAATAGCACACATATTCGTACTCAAATTTAAAAACTGACATGGCTGTGAAACATTCACCCAATCATTGTCTTTGGCATCATACTCGAGCCAAGTTGCTTTAAACTCTTTGGGGGAAATATTAAAATGTCCCGCAATTCTTTTAATATCAGTAGCCGTAAATGTAGGACTCATACTTTTACAACAATTGGCACAACTCAAACAGTCAACTTCTTTCCAAACTTCAGCATCAATAGCGGGTGCATTTTTATCTAAATCTTTAGGAGGCTTACGACCAATTTTTGATAAGAAACTTTTAAAAGATTTTTCGTGTTTTTTTGCCTTCTGTTTAAACGACTTAAGATTCACCTGCATTTCTTGACTTTACTTTGAATAAATTTGGTGTCGCAATATCGGTTAGCTTACCTTCATTTCCAAATTAACCGGTAAACACTGCGTAAATAATAATTAACCGATGTGGGAGGCCTATAAAAAAGGATATAAAGCATACTTACGATTGGAGAAATCTTTGAGTGACCACTCGGTGGAAGCATACCTACATGATGTAACCAAACTAACACAGTATTTACAAGTAGTGAATCAGGAAAAAAATCCTGCAGCCCTTACCCTCAAAGACTTACAGGCTTTTGTAAAATGGATTGGTGAGCTTGGCATGGGCGCTACTACACAGGCTCGAATCATTTCCGGTATCAGAAGTTTTTATAAATACTTACTTACTGAGCAGCTTGTTACCATCGATCCTTCTACCCTATTAGAAGCCCCAAAAACCAGACGAAAATTACCAGACACTTTAAGCTTTGAAGAAATAGAACAACTTATTGGCGCCATCGATTTATCGAGCCCAGAAGGCACCAGAAATAAAGCCATTTTAGAAACCATGTATAGTTGTGGATTACGTGTAAGCGAACTAGTGGGGCTTAAAATTTCATGCCTTTATTTAGACATTGGTTTTATCCGGGTAATTGGTAAAGGTGATAAAGAAAGACTGGTACCCATTGGAACCGACGCCATTAAATGTATTAAAATATACAAAGATACGGTAAGGTCACACCAGGCTGTTTCAGAAAAAAACCAAGACATTTTGTTTTTAAACAGGCGAGGTAATGCATTAAGCCGGGTGATGATCTTTTATATTATAAAAAGCCTGGCCATAACAGCGGGCATCACAAAAGTGATTTCACCACATACGTTTAGGCATAGTTTTGCCACCCATTTGGTGGAAGGCGGGGCCGATTTAAGGGCCGTACAAGAAATGCTAGGCCACGAGAGCATTACCACCACTGAAATTTACACCCACCTGAACCGCGATTTTTTAAGGGATACCCTTCAACAGTTTCATCCTGCATTTAAAAAATAGTGTTAGGTTTGCTATTCTAAAAACATAAAGTTTTACCTATGAAAAAAATACTCACCATTGCGGCCGCTTTTGTAACCATGTTTGCAAGCGCTCAAATTAAAATGCCACAGGCAAGTACAACACAAAAAATTACACAGGATTTTGGAATGGGTTCTATAGAACTTACCTACTCTCGTCCTAATGTTAAAGGCCGTAAGGCTTTAAAAGAAAAAAGTGAATTAGCGCCCTTAGGTAGCATATGGCGCCTTGGTGCAAACGCAGCAACAAAAATTAAATTTACAGATAAAGTAACCATTGGTGGTACCGAATTAGAAGCGGGCACTTATGTTATTTACGCAATTCCTGGTAAAGATCTTTGGGACGTGATTTTTAATAAAGGCGTTAACAACTGGGGTACAGATGGCTACAAAGAAGCTGAAGATGTGGTTCGTGTAAAAGTAAAAGCACAAAAAGCTGCAAACTTTGTTGAAACACTTACGCTCCAGATTACTAATGTTGCTGCAGAAACTTGTGAATTACACATGGCTTGGGCTGGTGTACAAGTAGCCGTTCCTATCAGCACAAATATTAAAGACCGCGTTCGTGCACAAGTAGAAAAAGCATTAGCTGCTGACTCAGTACAAGCAAACACATACAACACGGCTGCAAATTTTTACTATGAGTTTGATAAGGATTACACCAAAGCACTCGTAAACATTACCAAAGCGGTTGAAGCAAGTAAAGATGCTTATTGGATGGTTTTATTAAAAGCTAGAATCGAAAAAGCGCTTGGTGATAAAGTAAGTGCTAAAGCAAGTGCACAAAAATGTATTGATATTGCTACTGGCAAAAATGCAGACTATGTAACTTTTGCAAACGAACTAATCAAAAGTTTATAATACTGATTTGCGCATAAAATCGCAATGTATATAACTAAAAAGGCCCGCCATTTATGGCGGGCCTTTTTACATGTGATCTATTATTTTTTCTCTGCCATATCAGGAATCGCTTCTACCTTATAAGCCCCTGCATCTAATTTGGCTTTAGTTTCAGTAAACGCAATTAATGTTTCCTGGATATCAGCGTCTGTGTGCGCTGCCGTAGGAATTAAGCGGTAAATAATATGTCCTTTAGGAATAACAGGATATACTACAATCGAACAAAATATTTTATAGTTTTCGCGTAAGTCCATTACCATCGCAGTGGCTTCTTCTACCCCACCTTTCATGTATACAGGTGTTACAGGCGTATCAGTTTTACCAATATCAAAACCGCGCTCTTTTAAGCCTGCTTGTAATTTTAATGCATTGCTCCATAACTTTTCTTTAAGTTCCGGCATGGTGCGAAGCATTTCAAGGCGCTTTAAATTACCAATCACAAGTGGCATTGGTAAACTCTTTGCAAAAATTTGAGAACGAATATTGTAACGAATAAAATCAATGATGGTTTTATCGCCTGCTAAAAATGCACCGATAGAAGCCATTGATTTTGCGAATGTAGAAAAGTATAAATCGATTGCGTCTTGACAACCTTGTGCTTCACCAGCACCAGCACCTGTTTTTCCAAGCGTACCAAAACCGTGCGCATCATCTACTAATAATCTAAAATCATACTTGCCTTTTAATGCAGCAATTTCTTTTAGCTTTCCTTGATCACCAGCCATACCAAACACACCTTCGGTGATAACTAAAATACCACCTGCCTTTTGCTTTTCAATAAGCGCAGTAGCACGTTGCATTTGCTTTTCAAAATCTTCAAGGTCGTTGTGCTTGAAAACATAACGGTGACCTGGGTGTAAACGAAGACCATCAATAATACATGCATGGCTTTCTGCGTCGTACACGATTACATCATGTCTTCCACAAATCGCATCAATAGTACTCATAATACCTTGGTAACCAAAGTTCATTAATATCGCGTCTCGTTTAAAAACAAACGCAGCCAGTTCACTTTCGAGTTGCTCGTGTTGATCGGTGTTACCACTCATCATACGTGCACCCATTGGAGATGCTAAACCGTATGCCGCAGCAGCGTCCGCATCTGCTTTTCTCACTTCTGGATGGTTGGCTAAACCTAAATAATTATTCAGGCTCCAAACAACCATGTCTTTACCTCTAAATTTCATTCTACTTCCAATTTCACCTTCCAACTTAGGGAAAGCAAAGTAACCATGTGCTCTTTCACGGTGTTGACCTAATGGTCCAGCGTTCTTAAGGAGTTTCTCAAAGATGTCTGCCATATATTATCATTATTTCTTTGGTAATCAATAAAAATTGATGCAAAATTAATCTATTTATGCACTCAATTCGCGTTGGATTTATGCACCATTGTGTACCTTAGTCGCTGAAATATGTTAAAAACG
>CANHCY010000061.1 GCA_947459295.1 Chitinophagaceae bacterium | reverse complement strand
TGGCAAATAAAACCCTGCGGTGTACAGGTTTAAAACCATCACGCGCATCAGGTAACGCACGACCAACAATCACAGACATCGAGTAATCGATGTACGCTGTTTTCATTTGCTCTTCGATATTAACCTGTATAATACGGTCGTTATCGGAGGTTTGTTCTGGTATCAAATTTTCTTCCATAATTTCTAATCTATAAACGTATCTGTATCAACAATTTGACACGCCAGTTTGGCGGCTTACGAAGATACTTTTTTTAACACGGAAATAGATTAAAATGAACCTCAAAAAGAGGGTGTTTTATCCACAATTTTACACACAAAATGTAGGTAAATAATAGGCTAAAAATGGCTTATGGAACCTGAACCCATTCATAATCTAGCTGACGCTTGTCTAAATTGGCCGCAATGACCTTTATAAACACTTTATCGCCCATTTTAAAGGTTCGTCCACTCCTTTTACCGACAAGGCTGTAATCAGATTCTATATGCCTAAAATCGTCAAATTCAGAGAGCCCAACTATGGATACCAAACCCTCACATTTATGAGCCAATGTTTCTACCCAAAATCCAAAGCTAGAAACACCACTTACCACACCTTCAAATGTATCCCCAACATAGTCGAGCATAAACTCAACTTGCTTGTACTTATTGGAAGCTCTTTCACATTCCATCGCAGCACGTTCCCTATCGGAACTATGTTTACATTTTTCTTCCATTTTTTTATCGACAACAGGCTTATTGTCCAGCACTGTTTGAAGCACGCGGTGCACAAGTACATCGGGGTATCTTCTAATGGGTGATGTAAAATGACAATAAAAATCAAAAGCAAGACCGTAGTGTCCAATATTTTGCGTCGAATAAACGGCTTTTGCCATAGTTCTAATGCCTAATTGCTCGAGTACATGTTGCTCTGGTTTACCTTTCGCATCTTCAAGCAATTGATTAAAACTTGCAGAAATTTTTTCTGGTGAACTAGCATCAAATCCATGTCCATATTTTTTTGCGTACTGCACAAACGGAGTCAGTTTTTCTGGATCTGGTTGGTCATGAATACGGTATGGAAAAGGAAGCGGTTGTTTATTGATTTGAATTTTAGAAATATTTTCTGCAACCGTTTTATTGGCAAGTAACATAAACTCCTCAATCAGTTGATGCGAAGGTTTACTTTCCTTAACTGTGATACCAATTGGTTTTCCATTTTCATCCAGTGTAAAGCGTACTTCTTGTGAAGAAAAATTAATCGCCCCCTTTTTAAACCTGGCTTGTCTTAATTTTTGCGCAAGGCTATGGAGTAATAGAATATCCTCGACATTTTCACCCTCCTGGGTGTCAATAATGGTTTGCACATCTTCGTAAGCATATCGCTTGTCGGAATGAATTACGGTGCGGCCTAACCAGTATTGTTTTACCTGCGCTTCGTCATTGATTTGAAAAATGGCAGAAAAGGTAAATTTATCTTCGTTAGGGCGTAAGGAACATAATTCGTTTGAAATCTTTTCCGGTAACATAGGGTTTACACGGTCTGGCAAATACACAGACGTGGCGCGCTTATAGGCTTCTGCGTCTAAATCGGTATCTGGTAAAACGTAGTAACTAACGTCTGCTATATGTACGCCAATTTCGTATAGGCCACTTGGTAATTTTCTTATAGAAAGTGCGTCATCAAAATCTTTTGCATCGACGGGGTCAATGGTAAAAGTTTTAATGTCACGGCAATCTCTACGCTTTGCTATTTCTGCTTCATCCAAAACAACAGGCAATGCTTCCGCTGCTTCTAACACGTCTTGCGGAAAAAATAATGGGAAACCGGCCTGCGCCAAGAGTTCCTTCATGGCAGCGTCATTTTCATCTTCGGGAGACATCACCGCGGTTACTTCACCTACTGGTTTTTTATCGTCTTTATCCCATTTCACAAGCTTTGCTGATACCCTATCTTTATTTTTAGCTCCATTTAAAAACTGGAGCGGTATAAAAATATCTGGCATGGGTTTATCGGTGTCTGGCACAAAAAATGCAAACTTATCGGAGAGCTGAATATGCCCTATAAATTCGGTTTGACGGCGTTCTACAACTTCTACCACCTTACCTTCTTTTTTGCCGGTACGTCCATTTTCGCGGGTAATTTTTACGCGCACTGTATCGCCATGTAGGGCGTTGCCCATATCCATCGGCTTTACCATAATATCAATGGCATTGTTGTCTACAATAACGTAGCCCATACCAGAACGCGTGATATCTATTTTACCTTTTAAAGTAGCCACCACAATGGGCTTTGCTGTTTTCTTTTGTTTTGACTTTTTTGCTTTACTCATGTTGCATATTGGCGTTAAACCCATTGATAAATGAAAGGATCAACTCGTCAAACTGAGGGCCTTCGTCAAATAAAAAAGAGTGTTTGATAGGTAACACATAAAAAGGCAGTGGCTTTAATTCGTCTTGGAATTTAGTAAGTCGTACTGCGTCTTTTTCTGTGGTGATAATAAATTTATGCTGGGCAGCAATGCTATTAAACTGACCCACTACATCTTGTAAATCATCTATGGAAAATATATGATGATCTGCGTAATCTTGTTGGTAATATGTTTTAGCGTGCTCGTGTAAATAATTTTTGAGCGGCCTTGGATTGGCAATGCCACACATTAAAAGCACTTCGTCTTCATGAGTTATGGGGCGCTTATTGGTGATATCTAAAATATGATAAGGGGTTTCGTATTCGATGCATGTAAAAAATACGTGCTGATCAATATTAGGACGTAAAGCGTTTATAATTTTTTGACGTTTTTCTTCAGGTAAATTAGGCGGACACTTTGTTACAATGATAACCTGTGCCCTTTTGGCAGAACTTTTATCATCTCTTAAATCACCGGTGGGCAAAAAGAAATCGTTATTATAAGTATTACCAAACTCAGTGAGTAAAATATTAAATCCTGCCCTAACCGATCTGTGCTGAAAAGCATCATCCAAAATAATGGCTTGTAAATCTTTAATGTCATGCAACAGTTGCGGAATGGCATCCAACCTTTCTTCTCCAACTGCAACTGGTACCGATGGAAATTTTTGATGGAAGAGCATGGGCTCGTCTCCTATTTCAAGTGCTGTTGTAGTTGCACCTGCTAATACATATCCCTTTGTTTTTCTTTTATAGCCTCTTGATACAGTGGCCACTTTATAACGGGCATGTAAAAGTTGAAGTAAATATTCGACCATGGGAGATTTACCCGTGCCACCTACTGCTAAATTCCCTACACAAATAAGCGGGAAATTAAACCTAGCAGCATTTAGATACTCCTTATCAAACATCCAGTTGCGAACTTTAATAAATGCACCATACAATATCGCCAACGGCAATAATAAAACACGAAAGGAAGTAAGAAAAATGGTATTAAAATTCATAGATGCGACTCGGCGTAATGAGGTAGTGCAAAGGTACGTCAAATTGGTCTGTATCTGCTATTTGCTGGATGGGATCGAAATACGAAAAGCCCATGGCAATCACGCCCTCGTTACAAGAAGCTAAAAAACGGTCGTAATAGCCTTTCCCATAACCCACTCTATACCCTGCTGTATCAGCAACTAATAATGGCACAAATACCAAGTCAATTGTTGTTGGGTCAACTGGGTTTGGAGCATCTGGCTCTAAAACCCCAAACTTACCAGGCTTGTACACTGTGTTTTCATCTATTTGATGCGCCGTAAATTGATGCGCGTCTGGGTCCATAACCGGATAGGCAATAGAAAGGCCTGGAACCATATGACGGAGGTATCCCGAAAATAAATGGGTATTGGGCTCTGCTTGATTTGGCATGGGCCAATACGTAAGTACTGTTCTGATGGCCGAAAAATCAAATTTTTGAAACTGAATGAGCATTAAATCATCAAACTGCAAACGCGTTTTACTGGGCAAATCTTGGCGTTTGCTTTTATATAATTCTCTTAATGCTTGCTTGTTCATCGGGCACTAGGTTGCAACGAAAAATGAAAAAATAGTAGTTCCGTAATTGCGCTGAAAAGAATAACCTTCAAAATTTTTATAATCGTTACGAGGCGTATGTTCTAATACAAAAAAACCACCCGGCTTAATGAGCTTTTTGGCTACAATAATTTTAGGCAGTTCATCGATGGTACCTAATGCATAGGGTGGCCCAGCAAAAATAAAGTCGTAAGCGCTGGTGCAACTATTTAAGTAGGCAAACACATCAAGCTTTAATACCTGTGCACCTTCTATTTTTAATAAAGCAATATTTTTTTGGATAAATCCCTGCATGATGGGATCTTTTTCAATCAGCGTAAGCTTAGCTGCTCCCCTAGAAGCAAGTTCGTAACTTATACAGCCAGTGCCGCCAAATAAATCGAGGGTTTCAATCTCATCAAAAGACATTCTACTTTGTAAAATATTAAAGAGGCCTTCTTTTGCAATATCAGTGGTTGGCCTTGTGTGCGGCATATTTGCGGGAGGACTAATGCGGCGTCCACCATATTTACCTGAAATTATCCTCATGCTAATGGCTTCAAAAAGGCAGTAAAAAAATGGGCATTATACACTTCAAACATGGCAGGCAATACTTTTTCTTGACGGGGCTTTTTATATTCTACCATCGGATAAATTTGTTCAACACAAACGGCTGCAGCAGAGCTCGCATCAATAAAGCCCATCATATTAACTTTAATGCTTGCCGCGTCAATTTGGTGCGAAGCATTAATATGTAAAAGATGGTAACAGATATCTTCGGTACTGATAAAAGAAAAACTTTGAATGAATTGAAGCGTACTTGAAACAAACAAACTTGCAATAAAATGATTTTTATAAAACTGAAGTTTGAGCATGGGTTTGTCAGAAACAGCTTCGGCATATAATCCTGTAATGTTTGGGGTATATGCATGTGCTAATTGATGTAGCGGATACCTAGAATTTAAAACATCTAATAAAGATGTTGGTATTCGGTAGCAATTAATAAGGGAAGGTGTATTTTTTATTTTTTCGTGCTTTAACGTTTCCTGAACAGCTGGGCCAA
The DNA here is from genome assembly GCA_947459295.1 of Chitinophagaceae bacterium. Lineage (GTDB taxonomy): Bacteria > Bacteroidota > Bacteroidia > Chitinophagales > Chitinophagaceae > Sediminibacterium. Next base: position 4,806 of record CANHCY010000061.1, on the reverse strand, counting down.
ATAATAATTGTAAATAATCGGTAGCTGCTTCGGTATTAAATTTTTCGAGTGGCACAATTACTGCAGTTGCACTATTTATAAATACTTGAACTGCACTTACTGGTTTTTGCAGTAATTCAGATGCTGCAGCTGCATCTGAAAAAATAGAAGCCCAATTGTTATCCTGCGATCCAACACCCGCCTCCCATTCAAAAAATTCAAAAGCTTGCACTGCTTGATTCCCCATATTAATGAGTGAACATGCGATATGATCGTTTGCAATATCAAATTGTAGTAATTCGGCAGTTGATGTTAAAGCAACAGAAGCATCACCATAAAAGGAATATGTTTTTTGAATAGCCATTGGATTTAACTGCTTATTTATGTGCAATAATATAAAAAAAGAAGGTGATTTGAACACACTATTATATAGTAGATTTGCAAACCCTATGTCTAGCAGCCCAAACACGTCTAATTTACAGGTAAACAGCTCTCACAAGCAAATATTATCGATTGCTTTACCCATTAGCGCCTCCATTTTAGTCCCACAAATTAACTTTATCACCAACAATATCTTTTTGGGTGGATTGGGGCAAGAAGCTTTAGGTTTAGCTGGTATTACCGGGGTCTTTTACCTCATTTTTGCCGTTATTGGGCATGGCCTCAACAATGGTTTACAATCCCTTATTTCGCGAAGGGCCGGCGAAAATAATATTGAAGAAATAGGAAATCTGTTTTCGCAAGGCATTCGAATTGCTTTGGCATTTTCATTAATAGGTATACTGCTAACATGGCTTGTGGTACCCGCCTTATTTAAATTTGCACTCCACGATCCGCTACTTGTAGATAAAGCAGTCAGCTTTTTAAATATTAGAATTGTAGGGCTTCCCTTACTTTTTGTGTATCAAATGCGCAATGCATTACTAGTAGGCACCAACCAAACCAAATACCTTATTATTGGAACGGCCACCGAAGCAGTTACCAATATCTTTTTTGATTACGGATTTATTTATGGCAAATTTGGCTTACCCAACCTTGGCTTTAATGGTGCTGCTTATGCCTCTATCATTTCTGAATTTGCAGGTCTTGCTGTTTTATTTATACTCATCCATGTAAAAGGAATTAGTAAACAGTTTCAGCTATTTAAGTATTGGGCTTTTGATTGGATCAATATCAAACTCATTTTAAAGATTTCTAGTCCAATTGTCTTACAATATGCGATCAGTATTATTAGCTGGGAGTTTTTTTATATTTTAATTGAACACCATGGTGCAAGAGATTTAGCCGTTTCCAATACCATGCGCAATATTTTTGGATTCTTTGGATGCTTTACCTGGGCATTTGGTGCAACGGCCAATAGTATGGTGAGCAATTTAATGGGACAAAATTTAAATGATCAGGTACCTGTAGTGATCAACCGCATTATGATGTGGAGTGCGAGCATGGCCATATTCGTATGCATCATTTTAAATATTTTTCCTACACAAGTACTTTCTATTTACGGTCAAGGCCCTGCATTTATTGAAGCAGGCATACCAGTACTTCGCATTGTATCGATGGCACTTATACTCATGTCTGTATCGGTGGTATGGCTTAATTCAGTTACCGGAACGGGCAATACCAGGGTCAATTTATACAGTGAGTTTGCAGCCATCATCTTATACTGCAGCTACGTGTATATTGTACTAGAGCATCTAAAAATGCCAATCGAATGGGGTTGGTTGAGTGAAGTTATATACTGGGTTACCCTATTTATTCCTTCCTTTATTTATATGAAAAGTGGTAGGTGGAAAAAACTAGCCAAGTACTAATTTATTTACTAAATCGATATAAGCCCTCATCGCATCATCTTTGGACATACCCGCTAATTTTTGCCAAGCATTATATTTAAAAGTCGCAACAAAATCAAAAGCATTTTCTGGCTTGTTAGCATCTGTGGCATCGCCAATGGATCCTTGCTTATATAAAGAATACAACGAAAGCAGTGTTTCGTTATCAGGCTTTTCCGTTAATGTTTTAGTTTTAGCAAACGCAGCTTCAAATTGTTCTTGTAGTTCCATGATTGTTGATTTATTGTGCAGCTGCAAGCATTTTAGCACCGGCTGCTTTTAGTGAAATGTCTTCTGTTTTTCTGGTAGGGAGTTTAACCATTTTACTAAGTACCTCAATTACTTTTGTTGGCTGATGTAACTGGTCATAAATTTTTGCAAGCTCTAAATAAGTGTTTACAAAATAAGGATCCAGGGTTCTAGCTTTTTCCAAAAACAAAACAGCACTATCCATACTTCCTTCGGGTAATCCCCCATACATGAGTTTTACGGCCGCTTTTTTTACAAGGTTTAAATTGGCCATTTCCATATGCCACTTCCCTACGGTAAAATTTGCTTTGGCATGACCCGGATTAATGGCAAGCGCCTGATCTGCGTATATTTTTGAATTCCGTACGCACTCAATTAATTTTTTATTGTCTGGTTGAATTTCAGAGAGTTTCGCCTGCGTTAATGCCATCACATATGCAGCTTCGGCATTTTTAGGATTAGCGCTATAAGCTCTTACCGCATAAGCACCTGCCGTTGATAAAAACATTTGTTTTGACTTTGTGTCTTTTTCGTTAAAGCCAGCAAGCATGGTAGATAGCTCTGCTGCTTTAACAAGCGCCGTAATATTGGTTGGCTCCTGACTTAAAACGAGTTTGTATTTTTCTAATGCTTCAATTTCTTTTTGAGAGCGCTCTAGTTGTAATCCTTCTTTTAATAAAGTTGCAATATCCTGTGCATGCGCACCATTAAAAAATGCGTTACAACAAAATGCTAAAAAAAATATTATTATTTTCATCGCTATACATCTTTTCGGTTCATGGTTAATCCCACAGCTACAGATCCCACCATACCAGCAATGGGTGGTGCCATTTTTTGGATGTGAATTGAAATTTCTTGTGCCGAAGAAAATTTTTCAAAAACAGCTAAGGTAAAATTAGCCGCAACGGTTTCAAGTAAAGGTGTTGCCTGCTGCATTTGATGTTGTAAAATTGAAAATACAGCACCATAATCGATGGTATCGGATAGCCTTGTGATAGGAAAACTACTAGGCTCGTAAACAACCGTAACATTGATTTTGAAAGTATTGCCAACTAGTTTTTCTTCTTCAAATAACCCATGATAACCATGTAGTAAAATATCAACTAGTTGTATGGTTTGAGTCATAAAATAAAAAAAAATAAATTAAGCCAAGCCTTCTGCTGTTAAATAACGTTCTGCATCAAGCGCTGCCATACAACCACTACCAGCCGCTGTAACTGCTTGTCTGTAATTTTTATCTTGTACATCACCTGCTGCAAATACACCCGGAACATTTGTTTTGGTTGTACCCGGAATGGTTGTGATATATCCGGTTTCATCCATTTCTAAATAATCCTTAAATATTTTGCTATTAGGCTCGTGACCAATGGCAACAAAAAATCCTGAAATAGGAATTTCTTGTGTATCACCCGTTTTATTATTTTTAATGCGCACCGCTTCTACTTTTTGTGCACCTAAAATTTCGTCGGTATCTGTGTTCCAGTAAACTTTAATGTTTGGCGTATTTAAAACACGGTCTTGCATTACTTTACTTGCACGCATTTGTTCTTTTCTAACAAACATGTGAACGGTTGTACATAGTTTAGATAAATACACCGCTTCTTCAGCAGCGGTATCACCAGCACCTACAATCGCCACTTCTTTTCCTTTAAAGAAAAATCCATCACACACAGCGCATGCACTTACACCAAAACCGTTTAAACGCTGTTCACTTTCGATGCCTAACCATTTTGCAGAAGCACCTGTAGAGATAATTACCGTATCTGCAGCAATCCATTTTTCTTCGTCAATTTCTACGAGAAAAGGACGCTTACTAAAATCTACTTTGCTAGCCATACCATATCTGATATCGGCACCCATACGTTTTGCCTGCGCTTCAAAATGTACCATCATTTCAGGTCCTTGAATACCATCTGGATAACCCGGATAATTTTCCACCTCGGTAGTAATGGTTAACTGACCACCTGGTTGAATACCCTGGTATAAAACTGGTTTCATGTTAGCACGTGCCGCATAAATAGCAGCTGTGTAACCAGCAGGGCCAGAACCAATAATTAGTACATGAACTTTTTCTGAAATTTCTTGAGACATAAACTTATATTTTACAAAAAAGCCCCAACAATAATTACTTGTAGGGGCTTCTCTTTTATTTTTTTTAATTAGCCCAAATATGCTTTTAAGGCGTTGCTATAACGTGCTTTTTGTAAACGTTTAATAGCGCGCTCTTTAATTTGTCTAATACGTTCTTTGGTTAAATCATATTTCATACCAATTTGCTCAATGGTTACACCATTTTCGCCATCTAAACCAAAATACGCATTCACTATTTCTGCTTCACGCGGGCTTAATGATTTTAAAACGCGTCTGATTTCTTCACGTAAAGAATCTTTCATTACGTCTTCATCAGTATCATCAGAACCTTCCAATAAATCACCCATTGCTACATCTTCTGCCTCGTGCACTGGTGCATCTAGTGAAGTGTGACGTGTATTTGATTGGAAAATATTATTGATTTCTGTTTCAGACATTTCTAGAATTTCTGCTAACTCCTCGGTAGAAGGCTCACGCTCATGCTCCTGCTCAAAAGCCATATATGCTTTGTTGGCTTTATTGTAGGTGCCAATTTTGTTTTGAGGTAAACGCACCAAACGACCTTGCTCTGCTAATGCTTGCAAAATAGATTGACGAATCCACCACACCGCATAAGAAATGAATTTGAAACCTTTTGTTTCATCAAAACGTTGCGCTG
>CANHCY010000060.1 GCA_947459295.1 Chitinophagaceae bacterium | reverse complement strand
GTTTAACACTATGGAAAAGAAGGCTTTATACTACGCAGACTACCTACATCTAGACAAAGTTTTAGATGCACAGTACCCTGTTAGTTTTACAGACGGTCACGAAAAAGCACATGATGAAATGTTGTTTATTGTGATCCATCAAGCCTATGAACTTTGGTTCAAACAAATCATTTTTGAACTCGATTATGTGTTGGAAGTTTTTGGCCAGCCCGCCATCAACGACAACGCCGAAGACATGAACTTGGTGCGTCACAGACTTGGCCGAATTATAAAAATTTTACAGCTCTTAAATGATCAAGTGAACGTGCTTGACACCATGACACCACTCGACTTTTTAGCGTTCAGAAATTTACTTACCCCATCATCTGGATTTCAGTCTAAACAGTTCAGACTCATCGAAGCAAAACTTGGTTTAGAAATTGACAATAGACATCAAAAAGATTATTACAAAAAAACAGGCGAAGGTGGATTTGACAAACCTGATTACGATCAAATTTCAACCGCCGAAGCAGATAAAAATTTATTAACCCGCGTTAACGAATGGCTCGAAAGAATGCCATTTTTTAACGACGAATTTGGCGCTCACTTTTGGGACGAATACCGAACTATTTACGAGGCCGGATTAACCCCCCGGGAGGCGTCAAAAATTCACGATTTTGATTACGTTTTTTTTGAAAAAATTCCGGCCGGTTCTACACCGGAAATGTTAGCCAATTTAAGAGGCTCTTTTTCACCTAAAGCGATGCAGGCTGCCCTCTTTATTATGCTCTATCGCGACTACCCTATTTTTCAAAATTCTTACCAGGTGTTAGACGCCTTAATTGAGATCGATCACCTAATGAGTAATTGGCGTCATAAGCATTTAATTATGGTTCGCCGTATGATTGGTATGCGCGTCGGAACGGGCAACACTTCGGGAGCTGGATATTTAGAAGGTGCCCTTAACAAACATTTTATTTACAGAGACCTTTCCGGACTCTCCACCTATTTAATTGAAAGAAGAAAAATTCCTGCACTTCCAAAAAGCCTGATTGAGAAATTAGGATTTTCGTTAGGGCTTCATCACGCAGGATAAAAAATAAAAATTATGAAACAACGAATCAAACATTTAATGCTCATCGTACTGGTTGGTACTTTTTTTGTGAGTACCGCTCAAAAACCAACGGATGCAAAATTACCCATCGATTCAAAAGTTAAAATTGGCAAACTAGCCAACGGACTTACTTATTACATCAGAAAAAACGTTGAGCCTAAAAATAGAGCCGAGTTAAGACTTGTAGTAAACGCTGGTTCAACATTAGAAACAGAAAAACAAAGAGGCCTTGCGCACTTTGTAGAACACATGTGTTTTAATGGAACCAAAAATTTTAAAAAGCAAGAATTAGTAGACTTCCTAGAAAAGAGCGGTGTTAATTTTGGTGCTGACTTAAATGCTTACACAAGCTTTGATGAAACAGTTTACGAACTTCAAGTTCCTACCGATAGTCCAATGGTATATAAAAAAGCCATGCAGGTTTTAGAAGACTGGGCGCATCAAGTAAGTTTTGATCCTTCAGAAATTGATAAAGAGCGTGGTGTTGTTACAGAAGAGTGGAGACTTGGCAGAGGTGCCGACGCGCGCCTTCGTGATAAATATTTCCCCGTTATTTTAAATGGTTCTCAATACGCTAAAAGACTTCCTATTGGTACCAAAGAAAGTATCAATGGAGCACCTTATAGTGAGCTTACTGGATTTTATAAAGATTGGTACCGCCCTAATTTACAAGCGGTGATTGTAGTGGGTGATATAGATGTTGCTGAAACAGAAAAAATGATTCAAGCGCATTTTGGCAAACTAACCAACCCGGCGAATCCTAAACCACGCACTAAATTTGGCATCCCTGCTTTTACAGATACCCGTATTTCTATTTTAACAGATCCGGAGCAGGCATACAATGTGCTTCAAATGTTTTACATGATCCCTGCTGTTAAAGAAGCAACCACCGAGGGCGAATACAGACAAGGTATGGTACGCGAACTCTTTAACCAAATGATGAGTAGCCGCCTAGATGAAATTTCTCAAAAACCAGAAGCGCCATTTTTATTTGCGAGCAGCAGCTACGGCGAATTTTTGGGAGACAAAGACGCGTTTACACTTTTAGCCGTTCCTAAAACAGCCAAAGAAATGGATGCGGCGTTTAATGCCATCTTAATTGAAAATGAAAGAGTAAAGCAGTATGGCTTTGTTCAATCTGAATTAGACAGAGCAGTTAAAAACGTGATGTCTCGAATGGAAAATTCTTTCAAAGAAAAAGACAAAACAAAATCGGTTCAAATATTACAAGAATACGTGCGCAACTTTTTAAAGGGTGAAGCAATCCCTGGCATCGAAAAAGAATTTGAAATGTACCAGCGCTACCTCCCTACCATTGCTTTACAGGAAGTTAACGCGCTCATAAACCAGTGGCTTACTGTTACCGGCAAAACTGTTTTAGTGCTTGCCCCTGAAAAAGAAAAAGAAAATTTAATGACGGAAGCGGGCATCAAAGCAATTCTTGCTAAGCCAATTGCTAAACTAAATCCGTATCAAGATAAAGTAGCTTCAGGACCGCTATTACCAAAAGCACCTGTTGCTGGTAAAATTGTAGCTGAAAATAAATACGATAGCATTGGCACGCGCGTTTGGACATTATCCAATGGTGCAAAAGTGATTGTTAAGCCTACTACCTTTAAAAATGATGAGATTCAGTTTTCGGCCATTAGCTGGGGAGGGTCATCACTTTATTCAGATGCAGATTTTATCAATGCATCCAACGCTGCCATAGTTGCTGCATATGGCGGCATGGGTAGTATCGATTATCAGAGTATGCAAAAAATGTTTGCTGGTAAAAACTTTGGTATCAACCCTTCTATTGCCGAATACATGCAAGGCTTTACAGGTAGCAGCAGTCCTAAAGATTTAGCGACTGCACTAGAAGTGTTACACGGTTATTTTGTAGCACCTCGAAAAGACGCTCAAATATTCCAATTTATATTACAACAATATAAAGTACAGTTAACCAACAAAAACAATGATCCAGCATCTGTATTTTCAGATACCGTTGGTTATGTAATGGGGAATTACAACCCAAGACGCAAGCCACTTACTGTAGAAATGCTTGACCAACTAAATTTAGACCGAAGCTTTGAAATATTTAAAGAGCGCTTTAGCAATGCAGGTCAGTTTGTATTTACGTTTGTTGGTAATGTCAACCTTGACAGCCTTAAGGCATTAACTGAAACCTATATCGCTTCATTACCTACAACTGGTCAATCAGAAATGTACAAAGATTATGGAGCAGCCTACCCTACTGGTAATATTTCAAAAACAGTAAAAATGGGCAAAGAAGCAAAAGCAAGCGTACAATTATTTTATACTGGTAACTTAAGTAGCGTTGGCGAACTTGACGAATTACAACTCGATCAATTAACCAAAGCCATGGGTATCAAATTAAGAGAAACCCTTCGTGAAGATGCAGGTGGTGTATATGGCGTAGGCATTAGCGGCGGCATCAATAAAGAGCCTAAAAAATCATACAGCATCAATGTGAGATTTGGCTGTGCTCCAGAAAATGTAGAAAAATTAATTGCACTCGTAGAAGAAGAAATCAAACAAACCAAATTAAATGGTGTGGCGCAAATTAATATTGATAAAGTAAAAGCAGAGCAAACCAGAAGCTTAGAAAACGATGTTAAAGAAAATAGCTACTGGCGTTATAAATTAGAGCAAGCTATTTTTAGAGGATCAGATCCAACTAAAATTTTACTGGCGCCTGCTAAAATTAATTTGATAGATGTAGCTACTACAAAAGCGTTAGCTAACAAATATTTCAACGAAGCCAATAAAGCAAAATTTGTTTTATTACCAGAATAAAAAATAATAGACCACTATAAACAATAGTATCATGTCAATTGGAACTTTTCATTATCCGCAACCCGCCAACGAGCCCGTATTAAATTACGCGCCAGGAAGCGCAGAGCGTGCTGCCCTCAAAAACACCTTGGCTGCCCTCAAAAAACAGGTCATTGATGTACCTATGTATATTGGCGGCAAGGCTGTTAGAACTGGAAAAAAAGTAGCCATGCATCCGCCACACGAGCGCGCACACACCCTTGGTTATTTTCATGCAGGAAATAAAAAACACGCCATCGACGCAGTCAATGCTGCACTCAAAGCAAAAGATGCTTGGGCCGCTATGTCATGGGAAAACAGAGCCCATATATTTTTAAAAGCTGCAGATTTACTCGCTACCAAATACCGTTACCATATTAATGGTACTACTATGCTTGGCCAGAGTAAAAATGCATTCCAAGCAGAAATTGACGCAGCTTGCGAGCTCATCGATTTTTTACGTTTTAATGTTCACTTTTTAAGTGAAATTTATAAACAACAGCCAGCATCTGCACCTGGCATGCACAACCGTCTCGAATGGCGTCCACTAGAAGGATTTGTACTAGCTGTAACACCTTTTAATTTTACAGCAATTGGTGGTAACCTTCCAACATCTGCTGCCATGTGCGGCAATACCGTTGTTTGGAAACCTGCCAACACACAAATTTATTCGGCGCAAATGTTTATGCGCATTTTAAAAGAAGCAGGCTTACCAGATGGCGTCATTAATTTAATTTATGTAGACGGGCCTACCATTGGTGAAGTTTGTTTTTCTCATCCCGATTTTGCGGGTGTGCACTTTACAGGTTCTACCGGTGTCTTTAATAATATGTGGAAAGTGATTGGTGAAAATATCCCGAAATACAAATCTTATCCCCGCATTGTTGGTGAAACAGGTGGTAAAGATTTTGTGATGGTGCATAAATCGGCAGATGTTGATACTGTTGTTACTGCACTTGCAAGAGGCGCTTTTGAATTTCAAGGTCAAAAATGTTCTGCTGCATCTAGGGCATATATTCCTAGCAACCTTGCTCCGGCTATCAAAACTAAATTAGTAGCAGCGGTGCAATCCATGAAAATGGGAACAGTAGAAGACTTCTCTAATTTTGTAAATGCCGTTATCGACGAAAAGTCCTTTAACAACATTGCAAAATATATTGACAGGGCTAAAAAAGACACAAAAGCCAAAATACTCGTGGGTGGAAATTACAGTAAAAAGGATGGCTATTTTGTAGAGCCTACCGTTATTGAAGTGTCTGATCCAAAGTACGTAACGATGTGCGAAGAGATTTTTGGACCAGTTTTAACCATTTACACCTACAAAGCCGAGGCCTTCGAAAAAACCCTTGATTTGGTAAATACCACTTCAAAATACGCTTTAACAGGGGCGATTATATCGCAAGATAGAGCTGCTGTAGAGCTGGCTACCAATAAATTACGTCACGCTGCGGGTAACTTTTATATCAACGACAAGCCTACAGGGGCTGTAGTGGGCCAACAACCGTTTGGAGGTGCCCGTGCCTCTGGGACCAATGATAAAGCCGGTAGCCTTATTAATTTATACCGTTGGTTAAGTGCCAGAACCATAAAAGAGACCTTTAATCCACCTGTGGATTACAAGTATCCGTTCCTAAACGAAGCCTAAATTTTTAATGTTTAACCCGTATATTTGCTCCTCAAAATTTTGACTAGTGGCTACTAAATTTTCAAAAGAAACCTACCTCTACTGGTACGAGCTTATGCAGCTGATTCGCCAGTTTGAGCTCAAATCAGAAGAAATGTATAAAATGGCAGGTAAGATTCGTGGATTTTTCCACGCTTACATTGGCCAGGAAGCAATAGCAGCAGGCTGTATGACAGCTACTCAGCACGACGATCCGTTTATCACTGCCTACCGTGACCACGGTTTAGCGCTTGCAAAAGGCGTTTCTGCAGACGCTTGTATGGCCGAATTATACGGTAAAGCAACAGGTTGCGCAAAGGGTAAAGGTGGTAGCATGCACTTTTTTAGCCTCGAACACCGTTTTTTTGGTGGACACGGTATTGTAGGTGCTCAAATCGGAACTGCTGGCGGTTTGGCTTTCGCTGAAAAATACAAAGGTACAGATAATGTGGTTCTTTGTTTTTTTGGAGATGGCGCTGCACGTCAGGGTATCTTACACGAAACATTTAACCTTGCCATGCTATGGAAATTACCAGTGGTATTTATTTGTGAAAACAATAATTACGCCATGGGTACTTCGATTGAGCGTACAAGTAATGTAACCGATATTTATAAATTAGCAGATGCATACGATATGCCTGCCGATGTTATTGATGGCATGATTCCTGAACTCGTGCACGAAGGTGTAGCAAGAGCAGTTAAAAGAGGTAGAGACGGTGAAGGTCCTACTTTACTAGAAATGAAAACATACAGATACAAAGGACACTCTGTATCTGATCCTCAAAAATATAGAACCAAAGAAGAGGTTGAGGATTACAAAAATCAAGACCCTATTACTAAAGTGCGTGAAACCATTTTAGAAAACGGATACAGCACAGAAGCAGACTTACAAGCGATCGACCAAAAAATTGACGCAATAGTTGAGCAGAGTGTAAAATTTGCTGAAGAAAGCCCATGGCCAGATGATAGCGAAGTATTAAAAGATGTTTATCTAGACGAAAACTATCCTTTTATTGTAGACTAACAAACATTACAAAATCACAAGAAAATAAATACCATGTCAGAGAACGAAGTAAAAAATATAAACAATGAAGACCTTGCAGGCGTCGCTGCTTTTTGGAATAACAGCGGCAAGAAACTTGCAACAGTTGCAGCGGTCCTATTAGTTGCCGTAGGTGCTTGGTTTGGCTATCAAGAATTCATTATTAAGCCAAAAGAAGAAAAAGCAGCTGAAGCGATGTTTAAGGCGCAAGATTATTTTGCTGTGGATTCATCTAACTTAGTTTTAAATGGCGATGGTGTGAACAAAGGTGTGTTATACATTATCAATAACTACAGTGGTACTAAAGCAGCTAACATTGCTGGTTATTATGCTGGCATCAGTTATTTAAAACTGGGCGATTTTAACAACGCCATCAAATACCTAAAAGATTTTTCTACAGACGCAAAGCAAATTCAAATGTTAGCGATTGGAGCTTTAGGAGACGCAAGTGCCGAGCTTAATAAAAAAGATGAAGCTATTGAATATTACAAAAAAGCGGCTGCAAGTTTTTCTGAAGACGAAAGCAATGCTTCTGAATATTTATTTAGAGCTGCCCTACTTTCAGAAACCACTGGTAAAAATGCAGAAGCTTTAGCACTATACAAAGAGATCAAAGAAAAATATCCTACAACAGATAAAGGCTTTTTAGCGGACAAATACATCTACCGTTTAGGTGGTGAAAAATAAATAAATGAACGTACAGTTATTTATTCCTTGCTTTATTGATCAGCTCTACCCTCAGGTAGCGTTTAACATGGTAAAAGTGTTGGAGAAAGTAGGCTGTACAGTCAAATACAATCCCAATCAAACCTGTTGTGGCCAACCCGCATTTAATGCTGGCTTTTGGTCAGAATCAAAAAGTGTTTGTGATAAATTTTTAGACGATTTTAACGGCACCGATTATATCGTATCACCCAGTGCTAGCTGTACCGGCTTTGTTAGAAATTACTACGGTAAACTTTACGAAAACTCTGCACAAATTAATGTTGCAAAAAAAACATCGGCGCGTATTTACGAACTATCCGATTTTTTAATCAACGTTTTAAAAATTGAAGATGTAGGCGCCACCTTTAATGGCAAAGTTACCTATCATGATAGTTGTGCGGCGCTTCGTGAATGCAATACCAAAACAGAACCCCGTACCCTTTTAAGTAAGGTTAAAGGATTAGAGCTTATAGAAATGAACGATGTTGAAACCTGTTGTGGGTTTGGAGGCAGCTTTGCCGTAAAATTTGAACCTATTAGTATTGCTATGGGAGATCAAAAAACCACCAACGCAGCAGCTACGGGTGCCGAATATATTATTAGTACCGACATGAGCTGCCTGATGCACATTGATGGTTGTTTAACACATAAACACTCCGGATTAAAAGTGCTGCATTTAGCAGACGTACTTGCAAGCGAAGCATAATATGTAGCTTAATATTTATCATAGTATTTTACGACTTAAATATTTTTCAAAATGAATTACTGGCTTATCAAATCGGAACCTTTCAAATACAGTTGGGATCAGTTTGAAAAGGATAAACAAACATTTTGGGATGGCGTTAGAAATTATGGTGCCCGCAATAATTTAAGATCCATGAAAAAAGGCGATCTCGCTTTTTGGTACCACTCTAACGAGGGTATGGAAATTGTAGGTATTGCTAAAGTAGTTAAAGAATCTTACCAAGATCCTACCACCCCCGATCCAGCATGGCTTGTCGTTGATTTTAAGCCCTTTAAAAAGCTTAAAAACCCAGTAAAGCTTGCAGACGTTAAGGCGCATGCTAAACTACAAGATATGGACCTCGTAAGGCTTGGTAGACTATCGGTACAAACTGTTAAGCCCGCCGAATGGAAAATTGTAATGGAAATGGCTGGCGAAAAAGTTAGCTAAAAAATACATATCCAATTAATATAGCAGCCACTACACCAAGTAAGTCGGCTAACACCCCTGCCCATATTGCATAACGTACTTTTTTGATGCCTACGCTTCCAAAATAAAGGGCAATAATATAAAAAGTGGTATCTGCAGAACCCTGAAATGTAGACGCTAATTTTCCTACAAAAGAATCGGGACCATTAGATTTCATTACATCAATCATGAGTCCTCTCGCACCGCTACCACTAAATGGTTTCATAATAGCTACTGGTAAAGCAGGCGTAAAGGCAGTGTCTACGCCGGTTAATCCAATCACCCAACTAAGCCCATCCACCAAATAACCAAGTGCACCACTGTCTCTAAATACACGAATGGCAACAAGCATTCCTACGAGGTATGGAATAATTTTTAAAATCACATCGAAACCTCCCTTGGCACCGTCAATAAAAGCGTCAAAGACATTTATTTTTTTAAGCATCCCGCCAATAATAATAAGCACTACAAGTAGCAGTAAAATCATATTACCTGTAACCCTACTAAATATTTCTTTTTGCTCCGCTCCCATTTGCTGTACAAAAAAGAGCATCCCCGCAACCATGGCTACCAGACCTAACAACCAGGTTAAAAGCACTTTGTCCCATTTCAATTTTTGCTTAAACCCTACAATAAATATAGAGGCAAGTGTGGTACAAATAGTAGCTAAAACACAGGGTATAAAAATACTAGCCGCTTCTGTGGAGCCAGCCGCTAATCGGTAAGAAATAATGGTGAGTGGAATTAAAGTAAGGCCACTCGTATGCAGTACCAAAAACATGATTTGCGCATTGGTTGCTTTTTCTTTATCGGGATTTATGGATTGTAGGCTTTCCATGGCTTTTAATCCAAAAGGTGTTGCTGCATTATCTAACCCAAGCATATTAGCGCTAAAATTCATCACCATTTGACCCATGGCCGGATGCTTATCAGGCACTTCAGGAAAAAGTCTTTTCATAAACGGATTAACAAGGCGAGCTATCCAGTTAATGGCACCGGCACGCTCTGCAATATTCATCAGCCCTAGAAAGAAAACCATGGTACCAGCAAGCGGAAATGCCACATCAATAACTGAGCCTTTGGCCGTATCAAACATCCCATCTACAAGGTTTTTAAACACTTCTGTATCGTGTAAAAACAAAAACTTGTAAAGCGCAATTACAAAAGCCACAATAAAAAAGGCGATCCATACAATATTTAGTGCCATCAGGGTTAATTTATGGGGTGAATATAAAAAATATTGGAGCTATATTTGCACCTTAATTAAAAAGGTTTCAATTATGGCTTTAAAGGCAGGAATTGTAGGACT
>CANHCY010000059.1 GCA_947459295.1 Chitinophagaceae bacterium | reverse complement strand
TACTGTTCTGGTTAACGATATACGTTTAGGAACAGATTTTTTAACTCAAACATTAAAAAACAAATACGGTATGGCTAAGAAATTAAGCGTAACGCCCTTACACGACAGAGTAATTGTAAAGGCTGCTGCTGCAGAAGAAAAAACTGCTGGCGGAATCATTATCCCTGACACAGCTAAAGAAAAACCACAACGTGGCGTAGTAGTTGCTGTTGGAACTGGTAAAAAAGATGAACCAATGACTGTTAAAGTTGGTGACAATGTACTCTATGGCAAATATGCTGGTACAGAAATCCAAATCGAAGGTCAAGACCTTCTTATCATGCGTGAAAGTGATTTACTCGCAATCGTATAATATTCATTCGTAAAATTAAATTGTTATATACATGGCAAAGCAAATTTTCTTCGATATCGAAGCAAGAAATAAAATGAAAAAAGGCGTTGACACTCTAGCCAACGCTGTTAAAGTAACCCTAGGTCCTAAAGGTCGTAACGTGGTTATTGAGAAAAAATTTGGTGCTCCTTCTGTTACTAAAGATGGTGTGTCTGTTGCAAAAGAAATTGAACTAGAAGACGCGATCGAAAACATGGGCGCTCAAATGGTTAAAGAAGTAGCAAGCAAAACCGCTGATATTGCTGGTGATGGTACTACAACTGCAACTGTATTAGCTCAGGCTATTATTTCTGAAGGTTTAAAAAACGTTGCTGCTGGTGCTAATCCAATGGATTTAAAGCGTGGTATTGATAAGGCTGTAGCAAAAGTTATTGAAAACTTAAGAGCACAATCTCAAGCGGTAGGTAACGATTCTAAAAAAATTGAACAAGTTGCAACCATCTCTGCAAATAGCGATAGTGAAATTGGAAAGTTAATTGCAACTGCAATGGCTAAAGTTGGTAAAGAAGGCGTTATTACTGTAGAAGAAGCAAAAGGAACTGATACAACTGTAGACGTTGTAGAAGGTATGCAATTTGATCGTGGATATATTTCTCCATACTTCGTTACAAACAGCGAAAAAATGGAAGCAGAAATTCAAAATCCATACATCTTAATTTATGACAAAAAGATTTCTGCAATGAAAGACATTCTTCATATTTTGGAGAAAGTTGCTCAAAGCGGTCGTCCTTTAGTTATCATCGCCGAAGATTTAGAAGGTGAAGCACTTGCTACACTTGTGGTAAATAAATTACGTGGTACTATCAAAGTGGCTGCTGTTAAAGCGCCAGGTTTTGGTGATCGTCGTAAAGAAATGCTAACTGATATAGCCATCTTAACTGCTGGTACTGTTATCAGCGAAGAGCAAGGCTTTAAATTAGAAAATGCAGACCTTACTTACTTAGGTCAAGCATCTTCTGTTACAATCGACAAAGACAATACTGTTATTGTTGGTGGTAAAGGTAAAAAAGCAGATATCACTGCTCGTGTAAACCAAATTAAAGCACAAATCGAAAACACAACTTCAGACTACGATCGTGAGAAATTACAAGAGCGTTTGGCTAAATTAAGTGGTGGTGTTGCCGTATTATATGTTGGTGCTGCTACAGAAGTTGAAATGAAAGAAAAGAAAGACCGCGTTGACGATGCGCTTCACGCTACACGTGCAGCTGTTGAAGAAGGTATTGTACCTGGTGGTGGTGTTGCTTATATCCGTGCAGTAGAAAGTTTAGAAAAACTAAAAGGTGCAAACGAAGATGAAGCAACTGGTATTCAAATTGTAAAAAGAGCGATCGAAGAACCACTTCGTCAAATCGTTATCAATAGCGGTATTGAAGGTTCTATTGTTGTACAAAAAATTAAAGAAGGCAAAGGTGACTTTGGTTTCAATGCACGCACAGAGGTTTATGAAAACCTATTTAAAGCGGGTGTAATTGATCCAACTAAAGTAACGCGTGTTGCATTAGAAAACGCTGCATCTATCGCTGCTATGTTGTTAACAACAGAGTGTGTAATTGCAGACAAACCAAAACCTGAAGCAGCTGCTGGCCATTCACATGGCGCACCTGATATGGGTGGTATGGGTTACTAATACAATAACCTTACATCATAAAAAGTCTCGCATCTATTATGGATGCGAGACTTTTTTTATGCAAAACATTTTTGAAGTGCATCTACAAATGCGTGCGGAGCATACCCTAGCTCATGTACTGCTTTATCAATTTTTAATCCAGAGCGCTGGGCTCTTTTTACCGGTTCTGGAAATGTACTAGCTGTAACGGGTTCTATTAAATCTAAAGGCAGGTTCAAATGCTTTGCTACGGCTACCGCCATATCGTAGGGCGATACAATATCTTTTCCTGCTAAATGAAAAACACCGGTTACCTGGTCTTGTATAATTTTTTGGATACCCCAACACAAATCACCAATGTATGTAGGTGTGCGCGCCTGATCGGTTACTACTTTAATAGGCTCCCCATTTTTTAATTTACCAGCTACCCATTGTATAAAACTAGGCCGCAGGTTTTCCCAAACGGGTCCGTACATAAATACAGGTCTTACAATGGTGGTTTTTAAAGATGCGGCATGAACAAGTGCTTCGGCTTCTAGTTTAGAGGCACCATATAAATTAAGTGGCGAAGGGATATCGTCTTCGGCGTGTGGGCCGTTTTCTCCAAAAATAAAATCGGTACTGAGGTATACAAAATGATTGGTACCTACCTTGATAGCAGCATCCAATAAATGCTGGGTGGCTGTTATATTGTTGGCTGTACAAAGGCTAGGATTAGCGGCACATTCGTCTGGTTTACTCATGGCAGCTGTGTGAATAACTGCACTCGGCCCCGTTAAATCAAACAAATTTTCAACATTCCTAACGTCTGTTAGGTCAATATTATAGTAAGTTAAATTACTATATGATGGCAATCGAGACTCATTTCGAGAGGTAGCAACAACCTCAAACCCTTTGTTAATAAGGGTTTTAACCAAATGTTGCCCTGTAAATCCATTGGCACCTGTAACGAGTACTTTCATAGTACAAGTTTACACATTTTTAATGCACTGTTTATCAAATTGTAAAAACGGTTTCAAATGCTTATTTTCGTATCTCGTCTTCGTTAGACACCCATTTACAACTGAGGCCCAGTAAGTTAAGGCCAATAATAAAGCAGAGAAAATGTCTACTAAAAAAGTAACAAAAATTGGCGTATTAACTTCTGGAGGAGATGCCCCTGGTATGAACGCAGCCATTAGAGCCGTTGTAAGAACCGCTATTTACCATGGTATCGAAGTATACGGTATTGTAAGAGGCTACAATGGTATGGTGGAAGGTGATATATTTAAAATGGATTCAAAATCGGTGGCCAACATCATTCAGCGTGGTGGTACGATTTTAAAAACGGCCCGTAGTGCTGCTTTTTTTGAACCTGAAGGCCGACAAAAAGCATATGATAACCTTAAAAAGTTTGGTATCAATGGACTTGTAATTATTGGTGGAGACGGTAGCTTTAAAGGCGCACAAAAGTTTAGCAACGAATTTGATATCCCTTGTATTGGATTACCAGGTACGATCGATAAAGACATAGCAGGTTCCGATTTTACCATTGGATTTGATACCGCTGTAAACACAGCCGTAGAAGCCATCGATAAAATTAGAGATACCGCCGATGCACACGACCGTTTATTTGTAGTAGAAGTGATGGGTAGAGACGCCGGATACATTGCACTACACAGTGGTATTGCTACCGGTGCCGAAAACATTTTGATTCCAGAAACCAAAACGGATATTGAAGAACTGATTGCTTCTTTAACAGAAAAAGAAAAGCGTAAAAAATTGGTGAATTTAGTGGTGGTGGCAGAAGGTGATGAATTAGGTGGCGCGAATGAAATTGGAGCGATCATGAAAACGCGTTTACCCAACGCCGATATCAGAATTTGTATTTTAGGACATATTCAAAGAGGTGGCGCGCCAAGTTGTTTAGACCGTTTGATTGCAAGCCGCATGGGCTTTCATGCTGTTGAATGTTTAATAGAAGGTCGTAACAATGTGATGGTGGGTATTGTAAATAACAAAGTGCATTACACCCCACTTGACAACGCAGTAAAAGCAAAACAAAAAATATCGCAAGACTGGTTTAAGATTGTAAAAATACTAGCTAGTTAATCTTGTATCATAAACCCCCAATAAGCAATAAAAGCAATTAAGTAAGAAAAGATTATGTCAAAAAATTTAGAGAAATACCTACACAGAAACATGGATAAGCAAGCAGGCCTTGCGCACATGGATCATCGCACAAAAATTGTAGCAACTGTAGGTCCCGCTTGTGATAAATATGATCAACTATTGGCACTTGTAAAAGCAGGTGTAAACGTTTTTCGTTTAAACTTTTCACATGGTAGTCATGAAGACAAAAAAACGATCATCGACCATATTCGCACCATCAATAAAACAGAACCTTATAATATTGCCATTTTAGGAGATTTACAAGGTCCTAAATTAAGAGTTGGTGAAATTAAAGACAACGCGCTAGATGCAAAAGTGGGCGATGTACTAACGCTTACCAACGAAAAATGCATTGGTACCCACGAAAAAATTTATGTCTCCTACCCTAACCTTGCTGGTGATGTGGTTATTGGAAATACCATTATGATTGATGATGGTAAAATTGAAGTGAAAGTATTATCGGTAGAAGCAAACGGTGACGTTAAAGTAACCGTAACCCTTGGTGGCATTATCTCTTCTAAAAAAGGATTGAACCTTCCAGATACAAAAATCTCTTTGCCTGCTTTAACAGAAAAAGATATCATTGATCTCGATTTCATGATTAAAGAAGAGTTAGACTGGGTTGCACTTAGCTTTGTTAAAAGAGTAGCTGACATAGAAATGCTTAGAGGTATTTTGGATAAAAATAAGAGCAAGTCTAAAATCATTGCTAAAATTGAAATGCCGGAAGCGCTTACCAATATCAGAGAAATTATTTTAGCTTCTGATGGTATTATGGTGGCACGTGGCGACCTAGGTGTTGAACTTCCTGTAGAGCGTATTCCACTCATCCAAAAAGAACTCATCAGAAAATGTATACATAGAGGTAAGCCGGTTATTGTTGCCACCCAAATGATGGAGAGCATGATTGACCGCGTTAAACCTAACAGAAGTGAAATTACCGACGTTGCAAACGCTGTTTTAGAAGGTGCAGACGCCGTAATGCTTTCTGGTGAGACCGCTGCAGGTAATCACCCTGCACTTGTGGTTGAAACCATGTGCAAGATTATTAAAGAGGTAGAAAAAACAGAGTACCGCTATAACCGCTCTGAAGATTTAAAACCACAACCACAATCTCCTTCATTTTACAGTGATGCCGTTTGTTACAATGCCTGTAAGATTTCGGAAGACGTAAATGCACATGCACTTGTGGGTATGACACAAAGTGGCTATACTGGTTTCATGCTAAGTAGCTTTAGACCATCTTCTCCTTTGTTTATTTTTACCAAAGAAAGATCACTCGTGAACCAATTAAGTTTAAGCTGGGGTGTACGTGCTTTTTACTACGCCGAAGAAGAAAGTTTAGACGATATTGTTACTGATCAAATTAATATTTTAAAAGAGCGTGGTTTTGTTAAAGAAGGTGATGTGGTGGTTAATACCGGCAGCACCCCAATTGCAGAACACTTACCAACCAACGTAATTAAGCTCACAACGGTTAAATAATGAAAACATTTTTTACCTTAATTGCATACCCTATGAAAAAAGTATTTACAGCCATCGCTCTTCTAGTTTGCATGTTTGCAAACGCACAAGAAGTGAGTATTATTCCGCAGCCTACAAACTTAAAAGTAAATGAAGGCTCATTTAGTATCTCAGCAAAAACAACGCTGCAAATTAAAAGTGCGGGACAACAAAAAGCGGCAAACTTTTTGAATAAATACTTACAAGAATTTTATGGGTTTCAATTAAAGGTAACTGTGGGTGTTGGTTCAAAAAATGCAATTAGCTTAGTAAACACCAATGGCAATGCACCTAAAGGAACGTACACGCTAGAATCAACTAGTAATGGCGTTGCTATTAAAGGCGCTAATGAAGAAGGTGTATTTTATGGTGTACAATCACTGATTCAATTATTACCGATTCAAAAATCTAGCAGCTTATCTATTCCTGCAGTAAGCATTCAAGATCAACCAAGATTTGTTTATAGAGGGATGCACTTAGACGAAGGCCGTCACTTTTTTGGAATGGACTTTGTAAAAAAGTACATCGACTTTATTGCGATGTACAAACTAAATACGTTTCACTGGCATTTAACTGAAGACCAAGGTTGGAGAATTGAAATTAAAAAATATCCAAAATTAACAACTGTAGGTGGTTTCCGTAACGCAAATATTATTGGTCGTTACCCAGGTAAAGGAAGTAACAATACCAGATATGGTGGATTTTATACCCAAGCACAAATCAAAGAAATTGTAAAATACGCTACTGATAGATTTGTAACCATCATTCCTGAAATTGAAATGCCAGGTCATGCAAGTGCTGCCATTGCTGCCTATCCTGAGCTTAGTTGTTTTCCAAACGAATCAACACCAGCCATTCCTACCATGCACAGTGCTGCAACACTAGAAGCTTTAAAAAAGCCAGGCACTAAAATTGTACAAGAAACATGGGGCGTATTTGATGATGTATTTGTGCCTTCAGACAATACTTTTACTTTTTTACAAAATGTATTAGATGAAGTAATGGCATTATTCCCTTCTACCTACATTCATATTGGTGGTGATGAGTGTCCAAAAGAATCTTGGAAAAGATCTGAGTTTTGCCAAAAACTAATCAAAGAAAAAGGCCTAAAAGATGAGCATGGTTTACAGAGCTACTTTATTGGCAGAATTGAAAAATATCTAAACAGCAAAGGCCGTCAAATTATTGGATGGGATGAAATTTTAGAAGGTGGCCTTGCTCCTAACGCAACCGTAATGAGCTGGCGTGGTGAAAAAGGGGGTATTGAGGCTGCTAAAGAAAAGCATACCGTAATCATGACGCCAGGTGGATGGATGTATTTTGACCACCAACAAAATAAGAAAGAAGATTCTGTAACAATTGGTGGTTATACCACTATTCAAAAAGTATACAGTTACGAACCACTTCCTAAAGAAATGGATCCTGCCGATCACAAATATGTACTTGGTGCACAAGCCAATGTTTGGACAGAGTACATGAACAATACGGCAAAAGCAGAATACATGGTATTTCCACGTATGAGTGCTTTAAGTGAAGTATTGTGGACTTCTAAAGAAAATAAGAGCTGGCCTTCGTTTGAAAAGAAATTATTACATGAATTTAAACGCTACGATAATTTTAAAATAAATTATAGCAAAGCCTATTTTAATCCTGAGAATAATTAATTTATACTGTAATAACAATTTGTTATGATAGACGCATTTGAAAAAATACCAGTCCAAATTTTTCCTTCACCAATTGAAGGTTCTGCTTTTGTTGCACAGGAAATAGCGGCACTCATTAAAGAGAAAGCAGCGCAAGGCAAGTCATGTGTACTAGGTTTAGCAACGGGCTCTACCCCTATTAAATTATACAAAGAGCTAGTAAGACTGCATAAAGAAGAAGGACTGAGTTTTAAAAATGTGATCACTTTTAATTTAGATGAATATTTTCCAATAGACCAAGATGCACCACAAAGCTATTGGAGCTTTATGCACCATCATTTGTTTAACCATATCGATATAGATCCAAAAAATATCCATATCCCTAGTGGTAAATGGCCCAAAGAAGAAATTAAAAAATATTGCGCTGAGTATGACGCTGCTATTGTTAAAGCAGGCGGCATTGATTTGCAAATTTTAGGTATTGGTGGTAATGGACATATTGGTTTTAACGAACCAGGTTCAAGTATCATTTCAAAAACAAGACTTGTAAATCTTGCCAACAATACCAGACTTGCAAATGCTTACGAATTTTCGCATCTATCAAAAGTGCCACGCCTTGCGGTTACCATGGGTATAGGTACCATCATGCAGTCAAAGCGTATTTTACTCATGGCATTTGGCAACAAAGGTGAAATTATCACCAAAGCCGCAGAAGGTGATGTAACAGAGCAAGTTCCTGCAAGTATTTTACAAGAACATCCTGATTGTACTTTTATAATTGATCCTACTGTTTCAGAATCATTAACGCGTATTAAATCGCCGTGGTTAACGGGCAACTGTGTGTGGGATAAAAAATTAATGAAGCGCGCAGTTATTGAGCTTTCATTAAAACTTGGCAAAGAAGTATTAAGCCTTACTGCAAAAGATTACAACGAAAACGGTTTAGCAGATTTATTAGTAGAAAAAAGTGATGCGTACGAAATTAATTTAGAAGTATTTTATATGCTAAGGGATAGCTTAACGGGTTGGCCAGCAGGTAAACCCAATGCTGTTATTCCAGCGCATCCAGAAAGAAGCAATCCGTATCCAAAAAAATGTTTGATATTTTCACCACACCCAGATGATGATATTATTAGTATGGGTGGCACGTTTATGCGTTTGCATGATCAGGGTAACGAAGTACATGTAGCGTATCAAACCAGTGGTAATATTGCCGTATCGGATGAGTTTGTAACACGCTTTTTAGATTTTGCGGTAGGCTTCGAAGACCTATTTGGCATAGATAATAAAAAGAGTCAAGAAATTTTACAAGCAGCACGTAATTATATAGCGACCAAACAAAAAGGCGGATTAGATTCTCCAGAAATTAGAGCCATCAAAGGTCTTATTAGACAATGTGAAGCAAAAGCAACGTGTAGATATGTAGGCTTAAAAGAACATCAATATCATTTCCAAAATTTACCTTTTTATGAAACAGGTAAAATAGAAAAGAATCCAATGGGTGAAGCAGATGTACTTCAAACCATGGAACTTTTAAGAAAAATTCAGCCGCATCAAATTTATTGCGCAGGCGATTTAGCAGATCCACATGGTACGCATAAAGTTTGCCTAGACGTTGTGTTTGAAAGTATGCGTCGTTTAAAAGCTGCTGGTGATGCTTGGGTTAAAGACTGCTGGGTTTGGTTGTACAAAGGCGCATGGCAAGAGTGGGATATTGCAGACATTGAAATGGCCATTCCTATGAGTCCTGACCAGGTGATTAAAAAACGTTTTGGGATATTTATACATCAATCACAAAAAGACAGTGTTCCGTTTCAGGGATCTGATATGCGCGAATTTTGGCAAAGAGCAGAAACACGCAATGCCAACACCGCACAATTGTATGCAGCTTTAGGTCAAACTAAATATGCAGCTATTGAAGCATTTGTGAGATGGCATTATTAACTGAAACCATATCATGGTCGGATGCATGGCAAGAGCCGCGTTTTAGAAATAAAACCATTATTGCCCTGCTTTTAGTAGCCATTATTTTAATCCTTCTCCCTAGTTTTTTTGCTTTTATAGAAAAAAGAGAAGGCATGGTTCTTCAAGATTTTATACTCGATGCCATTCCGGCTATGGATGTTTCCATCCCTACTTTTGTAGTCATTTGGAGTGTGGTACTCTTGGTTTTTTACAGAATCTACCAAAATCCAAGGCTTTTCCTAGTAATCGCATATGGTTTTATTTTAATGTGTATACTCCGGGTTCTAACCATTAGTCTAATTCCCTTAAATCCTCCAATGGGCATCATTGCACTTAAAGACCCCATCGCCAATATCGCCTATGGCGGAAATGGTATATTTATCACCAAAGACCTCTTTTATTCGGGCCATACGGGCAATATGTTCTTATTTTTCCTGTGTTTACAGCATAAATGGGACAAAATTATTGCTTTAGCCGCTTCTTTTATAGTTGGAATCTTGGTGCTAGTTCAGCACATTCATTACAGTATAGATGTATTTGCAGCCTTCATTTTTACGTATTTTATCTATTTAGGGGCCAAAAAACTAGCTTTTTTTTAATGTATTGTTTACCTTTGTATGTTCATGGTCTTTGGACTGTTAACAATTTAATAATCATTCCTTAACACTAAAGTGATACTTAATTAGATGAGTGAAGTAAGCATGAAAATATGGGATAGCAGTTTTGAACTTGGAGACGCTGTTACAGATGAGCAATTGGCCTTTTTTAAGGAACATGGTGTGATTGTTTTTAGAAATTATTTACCGAAAGAAGAGGTAGCAATTTATATAGCGGAGCAACAAAGATTAGAAGCGCAGTTGCTCGCAGAAAAAAAGGAAAAAGTAAATGGTATTCCTTTAAAGTTTGGTAAAGACGATAAAGGTAACACCACCATTCAGCGCCTTTGTTTTAGTTCACTACATAGCGACCCTTTAAAACAATTATTAGCAGACCAGCGCTTACAAGCATTAACTGCATTTTTACATCCTTATGAAGGTCGAATAGCAGAAAATGAAAAGGATGGTCTTGTCATCAACAATTACATCAATACCCCAAATAGCACTTTTACCCAAATGGGTTGGCACACCGATAGTCCTCGCGATTTATTTATGGGCCAAAAAATTATGCCAATGCTAAACGTTGGTATTCATTTAGACACATGCGCTTTTGACAATGGTGGACTTAGGGTAATACCTGGTACGCATACGCAAAGCATGTTTAAATTACTCTTTGGTAAAAAGTACTTCTTAGACAATAATGACGATCCGCGTGAAGTTGGTTTTAATATCAATGCTGGCGATTTATCGGTACATGATGGCCGTTTATGGCACCGCGTTAAGCAATCCCCTAATTTTGGAGAAGCAAGTAGACGCCGTGTAATGTATGTGCCTATTGTAACAGGAAAATACAAGCCAAAAGACGAAAACAGCAAAACTCCTTTCTACCACAGATTTACGGGCAAGGTTCACCATTAATAATTACTGATTATGATGCCATTTGCATTAATTACTGGCGGCGGCAAAGGCATTGGTAAATGTATTGCCACAGAACTTGCAAAAAGAAAGTACCCAGTACTTTTAGTAGCAAGAGATGAAAAGTCTTTACAAGAACACGCTACTACCCTTTCAAATACCTATGGTGTTTCCGCATATTACCTAGCACTAGATTTAGGCAAACTGGGTGCTGTACAAACATTAATGGACTGGATTACCTCCAACAATTATAATGTGGGCATACTAGTAAACAATGCCGGCTATGGTTTAAGTGGCCCTTTTACAAAATATAGCGCCAATGACCACCTCGAAATGATGCGTGTAAATATGGAAGTGCCCGTTGCCTTAACTGCTGCATTACTTCCAATGCTTACAAAAAATGCACCTGCTTATATTTTAAATATTGCGAGTTCTGCTGCTTACCAAGCAGTACCTGGCTTAACGGCTTATGCGGCTTCTAAATCGTTTGTATTAAGTTTTAGCAGAGGTCTCAGTCATGAACTCAAAAATACCGGCGTATCCGTTACAGCGGTAAGCCCAGGCTCTACCGATACCAACTTTGCCAACAGAGCCGATGTGGGCCCTAAAGCGCTTAAAACCGCCGAAAAAGTAAATATGACACCCGAAGCTGTAGCTGCTATCGCAGTAACTGCTTTATTTAACAAGAAACCCGAAGTAATTACCGGCTTTGTTAATCAACTGGGGGCCTTTTTAGTATGGTTATTGCCTAAAAAACTAGCAGAATCAATCGCTGCAAGCCTTTATGGCCTATAATTTTGAATAAAAAAGCATTCCTTTTTTGCCGTTAATCTTTTAGAGATTATATTTGCAACCCCTTAGGGTAATGGCTGCGTAGCTCAACTGAATAGAGCATCTGACTACGGATCAGAAGGTTTTAG
>CANHCY010000058.1 GCA_947459295.1 Chitinophagaceae bacterium | reverse complement strand
TGGCTGACGTGCAATACCTTCTACTGCACCTTTACCAATCTGACCGATACCGATACCAGCACCGATAGCAGCTAATCCAGCGCCGATTGCGGCAACACTTCCTACTACCATTTTGTTACGTTTTAATTGTTATTGAAAAAAAGTTATTATAATTTTTTAGTGATGTGCCGCTTCTCCATGTGCATCATGGTGGTGCTCCTCTGTAGCCATTCCAATATACATCGCTGCAAGCATGGTAAAGATGAAGGCTTGCAAAAATGCAACCAACAACTCAATCATACCAATAAACACTGCGAATGGAACAGCAATTGCTGAAGCAAAAACCGTTTTGAATATGAAGATCAAACAAATCAAACTTAATACTAGAATGTGGCCTGCTGTAATGTTCGCAAACAAACGAATCATTAAAGAAATTGGCTTTGTAAACACACCGATTAATTCGATCGGTGCTAAAAATAATTTCATGCTCCAGTGCATACCTGGCATCCAAAAAATGTGTTCCCAGTAGCTTTTATTCGCACTTAAATTTACCACAATAAACACGCACACAGCAAGTGTCATGGTAAATGCAATATTACCACTCACATTTGCACCACCTGGAAAAAAAGGAATAAGACCCAAAAAATTATTGACTAAAATCAAAAAGAAAATAGTTAATAAGAAAGGCATGTATTTGCCAGCTTTTTTTGCGCCAATATTTGGAATAGCAACCTCGTCTCTTACAAATAAAATAATGGGCTCCATAAAAGATTGAAGACCTTTTGGCGCTGATTTAACCCCTGTTTTTTTATACGCTGCAGCAGCACTTAACAATACCGCTAGTAAAATAAAAACAGAGATAAATAAACTTGCTACGTTTTTAGTGATAGAAAAATCCCAGAGTTGCTTACTAGCTTCTTCATCAACCTTCCCGTTCGCATCCACAATTTTTGTTTTACCCTCAACGAGTTTGTAATCAAAATTGCCTTTGTACACTGCTGGCTCGTGGTGTTCGTCTACTAATTTTTCTGAAGAGAAAACTTCAAAGCCTTTAGACGTTTTTAGAATCACCGGCAAATGAATGGATACATGACCCCACATATGCCAGCTATGATCGTCTTTGATATGCTCTAAAATGGTTTCAGTTACATTAAAATCACCTTCTTTTT
Organism: Chitinophagaceae bacterium; assembly: GCA_947459295.1. GTDB lineage: Bacteria > Bacteroidota > Bacteroidia > Chitinophagales > Chitinophagaceae > Sediminibacterium. The sequence goes on along the minus strand of CANHCY010000058.1, from coordinate 10,643 downwards.
TAGCACCATGCGCTTCTGCTTCCGCAGGCGCTACAGCACCCGCCGCTGAAGTGGCTGGTGTTTGATTTTCTCCGGCAAATGCCTGGGTCGCTAACAGCAACGAAAAAACGCTGAAAGTCTTTACCAGTAAAGATTTAATGCTTCTAAACGTCATACCTTTCTCGAAATTTGCGGCAAAGATAGGGATTATACCCCTGAAATCAGTAAAAGAAAGCAACTAAAATTGAAGAAAAAAGGGGCTTTTTTGGCCCAAAACCTACACGGAAAGAGTGTCTTTCTTTTCAAATTGCATTTCGTACAAACGGGCATAAAAACCGTTCTTTTGAAGTAAAGATTCGTGATTTCCGGTCTCTTTTACCTCCCCTTTGTCGAGCACAATAATTAAATCGGCCTTTCTAATGGTAGACAGGCGGTGGGCAATAACAATTGAGGTTCTGCCAGTTATGAGGGTTTCGGTGGCTTTTTCGATGAGTAGTTCCGTTTCAGAATCCACAGAAGATGTGGCTTCGTCCAGTACCAAAACAGATGGATTATAGAGTAAAGCTCTTATAAATGAAATGAGTTGACGCTGGCCCAAACTTAGGGTAGCACCCCGCTCCATCACATGATACTGGTATCCACCCGGTAGTTGCATGATAAAATCGTGCAGGCCCATCAGTTTAGCTGCATATATGACTTCCGCCTCAGTAATGGCCGGGTTTCGTAGGGTTATATTGTCCAAAATAGACCCTGAAAATAAAAAGACATCCTGCAAAACCACGCCTATATTACGTCTTAGGCTTTCTAGGGTATAGGCTGTAAGGGGCTTCCTGTCTAAAAGTAACTCCCCCCTGTTAATGGTATAGAGTCTATTAAGCAGGCTAATAATTGAAGTTTTGCCACTACCCGTATGGCCTACAAGTGCTACTGTCTGGCCCGCATGTATAGAAAAATTGATTCCTTTTAGTACATACTGTTCCTCTTTATAGGCAAACCAAACGTCTTTGAAGTCGATATTTCCTTTTAAAATACCGGCATCTACGCTATCGGGGCTATCTGGCGGCATTTGATCGGGATTGTCCATCACTTTAAACACCCTTTCGGCAGCTACCATACCCATTTGTAGCACATTAAATTTGTCGGCAATCACGCGAAGCGGTCTAAATAACTGATTCAGATAAAGGATAAAAGACATTAAAAGCCCGGCGTCAAGTGCATTACCAGCAATAAACCAAACCAGTAAGCCCGTACTAATGGCTAAAACAACTTCTACAATTGGAAAAAACACAGAATATGCAAAAATGGCTTTAATGTTAGCGAGGCGGTGTTCTGCGTTAATTTTTTTAAACTTATTTAGTTCTCTACCCTCTGCTGCAAAAGCTTGCACCACTGCCATGCCGGATAAATGTTCTTGAATAAATGCATTTAAATGAGCGACTGCATTGCGCACTTCAACAAAACTTTTATTGACACTTTCCTTAAAAAAATAAGTGGCAATAATCATGATGGGGAATGGCGCTAAGCTCACCAGCGTCAGTTGCCAATTAATCCAAAACATGGTAGCTAGTGTAAAAATAATGGTGAGCAAATCTGCAATGATTGGAATTAGGCCATCCGAAAAAATATCGTTGATTCTTTCAATGTCATCAATCGTTCTAGTGGTGAGCGTACCAATGGGTGTAGTATCAAATTGACGCAAATGTAAGCCTACAATTTTTTCATACACCGCTATGCGGAGATCCTTTACCACCCGCTGTCCTAGAGCTGCTGTCATAAAGGAAAAGAAAAACCGAATGGCTGTTTCAACAAATAAAAAAACGACTTGAAAAAGCGTTACTGCAATGATAAATTTTGTCGCATCTGATAAATTTTGCTTGGCAATAAAAAGTTGGAGCCAGCCTGGTACATGCACCGTTTTTCCGGTAGCCATATCTACTGTTAACTGAATTAAATATGGACGAATCGGCGCAAAAACAGCCATCACGATAGCCAGCAAAACGCTCCCATAAAACAGCGCACGATAGGGCTTTACAAATTTGAAAACCCTGACCAACAATAGAAAACTAAAAACTTTTTTAGGTGCCGTCTTACGCATAATGAAATGCAAATGTAAGGACAAAAAAAGCGGGCTAATTCGTATATTCGTAAAAGATATGGACCAGGACCCGCAAATGAGTGCCGAACTTGCACTTCCAAAATATAATTTAAATGCCGAGCAAGAGAAAAACGAAATCGTTAGGCATTACCGTGCACTCTCAAGGAGCCTCAGGCCTAAATTAAAAAAAGGCGATAAAGAACTGGTAAGGCAGGCTTTTGAAATGGCTGCCGATGCGCACAAAACAATGCGCCGTAAAAGTGGCGAGCCTTATATTTTACACCCCATTGCTGTTGCCATGATTTGCGTAGAAGAAATTGGCCTGGGCGTAAGAAGTACCATTTGCGCACTCTTACATGATACGGTAGAAGACACAGACATTACGCTCGAAGACGTGCAGCGTGAATTTGGTACCGAAATTGCAAAAATTGTAGATGGCCTTACCAAGATTTCGTCGGTCATGGATACCAATACATCGCAGCAAGCAGAAAATTTTAAAAAGATTTTATTAACCCTCACCGATGATCCTCGTGTGATACTTATTAAGCTAGCCGACCGCTTACATAATATGCGTACGCTAGATCATATGAAAACGGAAAAGCAATTAAAAATTGCCTCCGAAACCATCTGGGTATACGCGCCGCTTGCGCACCGTATGGGTTTATATAATGTAAAAACAGAACTTGAAGATTTATCCATGAAATACATGGAGCCTGCTGGATACAAAGACATTGCAAAAAAATTAGCAGAAACAAAAAGAGAACGTACTAGATATATTAATGAGTTTGTAAAACCGATTAAAGAAAAATTAACCAATAGTGGTTTTGAATTTGAAATATATGGAAGGCCAAAAAGCATTCACTCGATTTGGAATAAAATAAAAAAGAAGGGCGTAGCATTTGAAGAAGTGTATGACTTATTTGCGATCCGCATTATTTTAGATTCGGCACCCGAAAAAGAAAAAGAAGATTGTTGGAAAGTATACTCAACCATTACCGATGAATATATGCCTTCGCCAGAGCGTTTAAGAGACTGGCTAAGCAACCCCAAAAGCAATGGATACGAGGCTTTGCACACAACCGTGATGGGACCGCAAGGTAAATGGGTAGAGGTTCAAATCAGGTCTAAACGTATGAATGAAATTGCAGAAAAAGGTTTAGCTGCACATTTCAAATACAAAGAAGGCAATGATAGCGAAGACCGTTTTGATAAATGGTTTGGACAAATAAGAGAAGTATTAAATACGCAAGATGGTGCGGGTCTCGATTTTTTACAAGATTTTAAAACTTCCTTTTTAGCAGAAGAAATTTATGTGTACACGCCTAAGGGTGAAGTAAAAATGCTACCTACTGGAAGTACCGCTCTTGATTTTGCATTTGCCATTCACTCTGCGGTAGGTTCTAAATGTATTGGTGCCAAAGTACAACACAAATTAGTACCATTAAGTCATGTATTACGCAGTGGCGATCAAATAGAAATTATTACAAGTAGCAAACAAAAACCTTCCGAAGATTGGCTGGGTTTTGTTGTAACTGCTAAAGCAAAAAATAAAATTAAAGACGCATTACGTGAAGAAAAAAGAACCATCGCAGAAGATGGTAAATATATACTGCAACGTAAATTAGAAAGTATGGGTGCGGCATATAGCCAGCACAACCTAGAAGAACTGGTGCATTTTTACAAACTACCATCCGGACTAGATTTGCACTATAAAATTGCCACTAAATCGATTGATCTAAAAGAACTCAAAGACTTTTTAGTGCATGGCGATAAAATTGAAATCCCAAAACCAAAACCAACAATATCGGAAACCAACGCCGAAACTGGAACTGCCAAAACCTACACTAAAAAAGAATCGGAACTGATCATTTTTGGAGAAAGTAGCGACAAAATTAAGTATGCCCTTGGCAGGTGTTGCAATCCAATACCTGGTGATGACGTATTTGGCTTTGTTAGCACCGGAAAGGGGCTAATTATACACCGCACCAACTGTCCCAATGCAACACAATTATTAGCCAATTATGGACACCGGGTTGTTAAAACTAAATGGGCAAAAAACAAAGAAATATCGTTTTTAACCGGTCTGAAAATTATTGGGCTAGATGATGTAGGGGTGATTAATAAAATCACCAATATCATTAGCGGTGATTTACGTATCAATATTGCGGGTCTTACCATCGAATCAAAAGAGGGCCTTTTTGAGGGTACCATAAAAATATTTGTACACGACAAAGAAGAGCTAGAAGTACTTGTTACAAGGCTTAAGGCCCTACACGGCATCCAAACTGTAGACCGATTTGACGCCGAAGCAGAAAATTAATTTTTATTAGGACTTCCAAGACTTATTTTTGTTCCTCAAATTTGAATTTATGGTTGACGTATTATTAGGGTTACAATGGGGTGACGAAGGGAAAGGTAAAATAGTAGATTATTTTGCACCCAATTATGATATTGTTGCGCGCTTTCAAGGCGGACCCAATGCTGGACATACATTATATGTAGAAGGCAAAAAAATGGTACTTCACCAAATACCTTCTGGTATTTTTCACCAAAACAAAGTCAATATTATTGGTGGTGGAGTAGTACTAGATCCGGTAACATTAAAAAGAGAATGTGATGCAGTAGCAGCATTTGGTATTGATGTACGCAAAAATTTATTTATTTCTGCTCGTACCAATATTATTGTTCCTACGCACCGTGCACTAGATAAAGCATCTGAACTTTCTAAAGGTGAAAGTAAAATTGGTTCTACCCTAAAAGGTATTGGACCAGCATACATGGACAAAACAGGCCGTAACGCTTTAAGAGTAGGCGATTTGCTAGACAAGCGCTTTACGACACAATACATTAAGCTCCGTTTAAAGCACCAGAAATTATTAGACAATTTTCATTTCATTGAAGATATTTCAGCGTGGGAAGAAGAGTTTTTTGAAGCACTTGAGTTTTTAAAAACACTCAACGTTATCAACTGCGAATATTATATCAATGACCAAATTAAAGCTGGTAAAAAAGTATTAGCCGAAGGCGCACAGGGCAGTATGCTAGATATTGATTTTGGCACATTCCCATTTGTTACTTCTTCAAATACTATTTCTGCAGGTGTTTGTACAGGTCTTGGCGTATCTCCAAAACTTATCAATGAAGTATTTGGTGTAACAAAGGCTTATTGCACCAGAGTGGGTGGCGGTCCTTTCCCTACCGAATTACACGACAGTGTGGGTGAAGAAATTAGAAAAATTGGTAGCGAATTTGGCGCAACGACTGGACGTCCGCGCAGATGCGGCTGGATTGATCTAGTAGCCCTTAAATACGCCTGTATGATTAATGGGGTAACACAGGTCGTAATGACAAAAGCAGACGTTTTAGACGCTTTTGAAGAGCTACAGGTATGTACTGCATATGGCATTGATGGCGCAACTACCAAAGAAGTGCCTTTCCAGATGTCAAATATCCAAATTGACCCTGTTTTACAAAGCTTTAAAGGCTGGAATATGGATACCACGCAATTAAAACTGGCATCCGAACTCCCTGCAACCATGAATACTTACGTAGACTTTATCAATAATTATATTGGTGCGCCAGTAACCTATGTATCAAACGGACCGGGACGCGAACAAATAGTGAAAATTTAGGAGAAAAAATATTTTAAATTTTTTTGCAATTTTATTTGGTTAAAAGGAATTTGCGTTGAATTTTTACGCAGTAAATCTTATTAGAAATATGGCAGTGAAATCTGATAAGGATCAAAAGTCCTCAGCCCCTAAAGCAGCAAACAAAAAGGTTGCTCCAAAATCTTCTACTAAAAGTTCAAAACAAGTAGAAGATGATGATTTTGACGACGATGACGAAACGTCAGCGCCTAAAAAATCAAGTAGTAAGTCCGCATCTAAAAAATCCGTTGACGAAGACGATGATGATTTTGATGAAGCCGAAGAAAATGATGATTGGAATGCGAGTGAAGAAGACGATAGCTGGGATCCAGACTTTGCAGAATTTGATTTACCAAAAAGTAAAACCAAAAAACCTGCAGGTCCCAAAAAGAAAGGTGCAGGCTCCGACGAAGATGATTTTAAATTAGACGAAGACTTTAATGAGTTTGATTTATTTGACGATAAGAATGGTGGATTTGATGACGATGATGATGATTTTTAATCATCTATAACCTACGTGAAAAAAAATAAGCAGGTTTTTTTAATTGATAACCCCAAAGAATTTAAAGTGCAAATCTTACACTGGATCAACCAGTTTGAGGTTTGCACTTTTTTGGATAACCATGCTTATGAATCGCCCTATGCGGCGCTAGATTGCATTGCAGCAGCCAACCCTTTCGCTTTTATAGCAATTGATAGCGTAAATGCTAACGACGTTGACAATTTCATTCAAACGCATAATGGTGAATGGATTTTTGCGCATTTCAATTACGAATACCACCGAATTATAAAGACGAACGCTAAAGCAAATCTTACTGGATTTCCGTTGGCCTATTTGTATATCCCTTCAGTTATCATAGAACTTTCTGGCAATAAAGTAACCATTCAAAGTGAACATGAAAACCCACAGGAGCTATTTGATCAAATACAACGACTTGGCGCTTCATTAACAGATTCTTATTCCAATCAATTAAAGCAAAAGACATCAACAATTATTACGCCACGCATAAGCAAATCCACTTATTTAGAAAACATAGAGAAAATATTAGGGCTCATTAGACGTGGCGATTTTTATGAAATCAATTATTGTCAAGCATTTGAAGTGGATCATATAAATGCTGGCCCTGTAAATTTATATATAGCACTAACGGACTTATCACCTACGCCTTTCGCATGCTTTTATAAAAATGATCAGAATTATCTATTATGTGCAAGTCCCGAAAGATACCTCCAAAAAAAGGGCAATCAGCTTATTTCACAACCCATCAAAGGAACCATTAAACGAAGTCTTGAAAACGATGCAGACGACCAAGAACAATTAAAGGCACTTCAAAACAGTAGTAAAGATAAAAGTGAAAATGTGATGGTGGTAGACCTTGTAAGAAATGACTTGAGTAAAATTTGCGAGCAGGGATCGGTGCAAGTGTCTGAGCTTTTTGGTATTTATAGTTTTCCGCAGGTACACCAAATGATTTCTACAATTACCGGCATGGTTAACGACAAGGTTTCATTTTCAGAAATCTTAGACGCCACATTTCCAATGGGGAGTATGACAGGCGCACCTAAAAAAAGTGTCATGGAAACCATTGATGCATTAGAGCCAACAAGTCGTGGCTTATACGCTGGTACCGTTGGCTATTTTAATCCAGCCGGTAATTTTGACTTTAATGTAGTCATTAGAAGTATTTTTTATAACAGCGAAACAGGGCAGGCTAGCTACCAAGTTGGTGGAGGTATCACCATTTACTCGGATCCAGAAAAAGAATATGAAGAGTGTTTGCTCAAAGCTGCTGCCATCAAAAAAGCACTAACTACTGTGCAGACCCTTCAATAATTGCCCGCACAGACGCTAGCAGCAATTGATTTTTTTTAGCCAAAAAATTAGCTTCTTTTTCTTTTGAAATGCGCATGGCATATTTTTCGCCAGCTGCCAGTGCTTTATCAAAACCAGGGTTCCAGGCGTTAAACTGCTGAATATTAATTTGCAGTTCGTTGGCTACCACGAGTGCGTTAAACCTTCCAGACACTTCGATAAGTGCAGATCCTGCAAGTTCTTCTGCCGATAAAGTAAGCGGTGCGCTTTTCTTTTGGGCTTTCACTTCTGCAACTTCCGCGGCTGTCATGGTGGTCAATCCACCAGCACCCTCAAATATCAAATGTGTAGCAATAAATTTTTTTACATGATTGCGGGTTTCTTCAGGTAAGAAATATTGAAGCTGCCAGAAATCTCTAGTTTTTGCGCGTCGAATTGCCGAGCGTACGCAACCATTTCCACAATTGTAAGCAGCTACAACCAGCAACCAGTCATCAAATTCGGCGTATAAATTTTTCATGATACGCGCAGCCACATGCGTGCTTTTAAAATAATCCGTTCGCTGATCTATAGTAGGGCCTACTTGTAAGCCATACTGTCTAGCAACACCCGGCATGATCTGCCACGGTCCACCAGCTCCAGCCCATGATGATACAGTAGCGCCCAAATGACTTTCAATGACGCTTAGGTATTTCATTTCTTTTGGGATGCCGTAATTGGCTAATATTTGATCGTATAAATCAAAATAGGGCTTCCCCCATACTTTCATTTTCTCTAAGGACTTGCCTTGTTTTCTTACATACTCCTCAACAAAAGGAATAGCCCGCGGATTAATTTGAGCTTGATAGGGTTTATTGGATGCTACCTTATTGTACAAAAATAAATTGGAAAAAGGTTTTTTATCGTCAATGATTGTATCTGATACAACGGTTTTTGCTGATGCTACATTTTGCATCATCATGAGTAAAATAAATACTACTATACGAAAAAAATTATTCATGTAATTTTTGAATGTCCGTTGATAGTTTCAGTAATGTTACCTCTTCAAATGGAGCGCACATAATTTGTAGCCCAAAAGGAAGCCCCGAAGAATGCTGATACAAAGGAATTGAAATAGCAGGAATGCCTACAAGGTTTGCATACACGGTATAGATATCTGCTAAAAACATGGCAACTGAATCTTTAGTGTTATCCCCTATTAAAAATGCAGGACTCGGCACGGTAGGTAATAATACAGCGTCGTAATTTTTAAATAACTGTGAAGCGCCATCTACTAATAATTTTCTAATTTGTTGCGCCTTTGTAAAATAAGCATCAAAATAACCAGCACTTAACACAAAAGTGCCTAGCATAATTCTGCGTTTTACTTCTTTACCAAAACCTTCACTTCTAGCATTTTTATAAAGTGCAGTAAGGTCTATATTTTCAGCGCTAGAGCGGTGTCCAAATTTTACGCCATCATAGCGAGATAAATTACTAGACGCTTCGGCGGTCGTTAATACATAATAGGTGGGCACTACTAAATCAAGCATATCAAATGAAACCGCATCTACGGTATATCCTGCTTTTTGCATGTCAGCTATTGTTGCATCAATAGCTGCCTTAATTTCAGGATCTAAACTTGGATGTTCGAGTGCATCTTTAAAATACGCAATTCTTTTTTTTGGAGTAGGCTCATCCACAACAACACTATACGCTGGAACGGGTAATTCAGATACCGTGCTATCAAAATTGTCAGGGCCTGCAATGATTTCAAGCACCACTGCAACATCCGCAACCGATTTTGCAAAAATACCAATCTGATCAAAAGAAGAGGCATACGCAATAAGTCCGTAACGTGAAATTCTTCCATAAGAAGGTTTGAATCCAACGATGCCACAAAAATCTGCAGGCTGTCTTACAGAGCCGCCTGTATCAGACCCTAGACTAATCATGCAATGATTCATTTGAACCGCTACTGCAGAGCCGCCCGATGATCCGCCAGGTACACGCGCTGGATCGATGCCATTTTTTACGGGACCATACGCCGAGTTTTCATTGCTACTTCCCATCGCAAACTCATCGCAGTTTTGCCTACCTAAAATAATGGCACCTGCTACTTGTAGTTTTTCTACAACAGTGGCGTCAAAAATAGAATGAAAATTTTGGAGCATTTTAGAAGCAGCAGACAATGGATGATTTTTATAAGCAATCACATCTTTTAAACCCACTACTACGCCATGAAGGGGCATTAAAGGTTGTCCGGCCGCAATATGTTCGTCTAGTTTTTTTGCAGCTTGTAAAGCTTCGTCTTCGTAAATGGTAAGCCATGCATTTAAAGCGACGCCGGCTTTAGCTGTTTCCACAAAAAAACGAACGGCCTCCACAACTGTGGTTTGGCCGCTCTGTAAATTGTTATGATAGTCTTTGATTGTAGTGAACCGAAACAAAGGCTAAAGTTGTTTGTTAGTCAGTAAAAGTGAGATCAGAATTAAGCTTGTGTATCTTTTTCTTTGATACCTTCCTCTAATTCTTTTTTCACGTTGTTTTTTGCATCATTGAATTCACGAATACCTTTTCCAAGGCCGCGCATAAATTCTGGTATTTTTCTACCGCCAAATAATACAAGTACCACTACTGCGATGAGTAATATTTCTTGAAATCCTAAGTTGCCCATAATGATTTGATTTAAGATTATAAAGGTAGGGGAAAAAGCATGTAAAGGTCCAAATAAAAGGCATAAAAAAACGGAAGTAGCAGGGATGCTAACTTCCGTTTGTAAAAAGGTATTGTTTGACTAGAAACGTTTTTCTTTAATACGTGCACTTTTACCGCTACGCTCGCGTAGGTAGTATAGTTTAGCACGACGAACCTTACCAGTTTTGTTTAATTGGATAGATTCGATATTTGGAGATAAGATAGGAAATAAACGCTCAACGCCTACGCCATCCGAAATCTTACGCACAGTGAAAGAAGCGGTTGCTCCAGTTCCTTGTAACTTGATTACGTCTCCACGGAAACTTTGAATACGTTCTTTACCACCCTCAACGATTTTATAGTTAACAGTGACATTATCACCAGCCTTGAAGGCAGGATATTGCTTTTTTACGGTTAATTGTTCGTGTAC
>CANHCY010000057.1 GCA_947459295.1 Chitinophagaceae bacterium | reverse complement strand
TCGTAATCAGGTTTGTCAAATCCACCTTCGCCTGTTTTTTTGTAATAATCTTTTTGATGTCTATTGTCAATTTCTAAACCAAGCTTTGCTTCGATGAGTCTGAACTGCTTAGACTGAAATCCAGAAGAAGGGGTAAGCAAATTTCTGAACGCTAAAAAGTCGAGCGGCGTCATGGTGTCAAGTACGTTCACTTGATCATTTAAGAGCTGTAAAATTTTTATGATTCGGCCAAGTCTGTGACGCACCAAGTTCATGTCTTCGGCGTTGTCGTTGATGGCGGGTTGGCCAAAAACATCCAACACATAATCGAGTTCAAAAATGATTTGTTTGAACCAAAGTTCGTAGGCTTGATGGATCACAATAAACAACATTTCGTCGTGTGCTTTTTCGTGACCGTCTGTAAAACTTACAGGGTACTGCGCATCTAAAACTTTGTCTAGATGTAGGTAGTCTGCGTAGTATAAAGCCTTCTTTTCCATAGGGTTAAACGTGGTACAAAGAAAAGCAATTTTTAGCCTGCGCTACCCACAGTTTACCCCCAAAACTTATCCTATATTTGCGGTATGACGCGCGAACAACTAGTGGCTCAAATCAGGGCTAAAAAATCTTATTTATTAGTGGGTTTAGACTCCGAAGTTTCTAAATTGCCAAAGCACTTGCAAGGCAAGCCAGACGCGGTTTTGACGTTTAACAAAGCAGTGATTGATGCGACCAAAGATTACTGTGTTGGGTATAAAATTAACACCGCTTTTTACGAGTCGGAAGGGGTAAAAGGTTGGGAAACCATGCAGGAAACACTAGAATATATCCCCAAAAATTTGTTCACAATAGCCGACGCAAAGCGGGGAGATATTGGCAATACATCGGCCCAATATGCCCGTACTTTTTTTGAAACCATGCAGTTTGATGCGGTAACGGTAGCTCCTTATATGGGTGAAGATAGTGTGCGTCCTTTTTTAGAATATCAAAATAAATGGACCATTGTTTTGGGTTTAACATCCAATGCAGGTAGTCAAGATTTTGAACAACAAACACTTGCAAATTCCGGTAAACAATTGTACGAAGTAGTACTTGAAAAAGTGGCTAGTTGGGGTACACCCAATAACTTAATGTTTGTGGTGGGTGCTACCAAAGCAAGTGACTTTTCGAGCATCAGAAATATCATTCCCAATCACTTTTTATTGGTGCCAGGTATTGGTGCACAAGGCGGAAGTTTAGAAGAAGTTTCTAGCCATGGCGCCACCCCAGATTGTGGTTTGTTGGTAGCTGCTAGTAGGGCTATTATTTTTGCCAGTAATGGTGAAGATTTTGCAGAAGCTGCTGCCGTAGCTGCCAAAAATTACGCCACAGAAATGGCCGGCTATTTAAAATTATAATTTAAACTTTTCGAGTAATAAGCCTGCCCAAATTTGGTGCATGTTGGCACTATAATGAAGTCCATCTTGTGCGATCATTTCTGGCGCACAATTTCTAGTTAAATCTGTGATGTAAATGAAGTCAATTTCCATGTCTTCACAACGCTTTTTTATAACCTCATTAAAGGCGTCAATTTGTGCACTAATTTCTGTTAAATTTAGACCTGATTCTGTGCTCTTTTTTTGCGCAAAAGGGGTGTGCGACCAGTCGGGTATGGAAAGCACAAAAATACGGTTGTTTTTATGTCCATTATATTGCAAAGCTTTAAGTAATAAAAAGGTAAATTCCTGGTCAAATTCTGTGATGGATAAATTCCGGTATTGATTGTTGACGCCAATTAAAAGTGTAACAAAATCGTACTGTTTTTGGAGCACTGTATGGATCAAATGGGTGGCCAATTCGTTTGTGGTCCAACCTGTTTTTGCCACTATTTCTGGCGCCATAAAACCTGGATGTTTGGCCCTTAATTGTTGCACCAATTGGTACGGAAATCCCTCGTGTAAGGGTACTGATTCGCCAATCGTATACGAGTCGCCGAGTGCTAAATATGTGGGGTGCATAGTGCCTAAATTAAAATGTTTTTAGAATTTCGTAGAACCTATATACGTCTTCAAAACTGCAATAAAGTGGTGCTGGTGCTACTCGAATAACCCCCGGTTCACGGTAGTCCACTATAATGCCATGCTCCTTCATTTTCTGATAAATTTCTTTTCCTTTTTCTTCAAAATAGAGGCATAGTTGTGCGCCTCTTTGGTTTGGATCTGAAGGTGTAATAAGGGTAAATGAAAGGGACGTTAATTGATCTAATAAATACGCCAAGTATCCGGTAAGTGCGATGCTTTTATTACGCAAATTTTGTATTCCGGCTTCTTCGAACATAGATAAAGATGCTTTTAAATTCACCGTATTAAATACCTGCGCGGTACTCATATTCCAACCAGAGGCTGTAGGTTTTGCAACAAATCCTTTTTCCATTTTAAAGCGGGTAGCTTCATCATTTCCCCACCATCCACCAAGCCTTGGGGTGTTAATATTTGTTGCATGTTTTTCATGTACATACACACCACCCACAGCACCTGGTCCTGCGTTCAAATACTTATATGAACACCATACCGCAAAATCTACATTCCATGCATGTAACTCCATGGGTACATTGCCTGCAACGTGTGCCAAATCAAATGCCGCCATAGCGCCCACTTGGTGCGCAGCTTCGGTAATAGATTTGATATCAAAAAGTTGACCCGTGTAATAATTAATGCCACCAAAAAGCACCATGGCAAGGGAATCACCAGCCTCATAAATGGCCTTGGTAATTGCGCTGTTGTCTATTGTTTTTTTGCCCGCTTCTGGCTTAATTTCTATAATGGCAGTATCCGGATCTAGGTTAAAATGTTTTACAAGTGTTTCTACCGCGTACTGATCGGATGGGAAAGCGCCCGCCTCCATCATAATCTTAAAACGGGTAGGAGAAGGCTTATAAAAACTAAGCATTAAAAGATGCAGGTTTACCGTTAGGGCGTTCATGACGGTGATTTCATTTTCTTGGGCGCCCATCATTTTAGCTAGGGTAGATCTTGTATATTCTTGGTAATTGAGCCAAGGATTGGTGCCTCCAAAATAACCGCCAATGGCTAATTCTCTCCAACTAGTAAGTTCGGTTTCTATAGCGGCTGCTAGATTTTTAGGCTGAAGACCGAGTGAGTTTCCACAAAAATAAATGACATCATTTTCGCCATGTTTAGGGAAGTGGAACTGCGATTTAAATGGTGCGAGCGGATCATTTGCGTCCATATTGGCGGCAAATGATGGTGACGCTTCATAAGCGGTAGAATACTGATACATATAATAAAGTTAACGCCCCTTTTGCACAAAGGTTCATCCGGCTGTCAATTTTATATATAAATGTGTAACAGAATAGCCAATATTTTAGCAGAATGCTTATTTTCATCTCCTCTATAAAATCAATTCTATGAAGTATTGCACATCCCTTTTTTGCCTGTTTGTTGCTGCCCTTTTTATGAGCAGTTCAGCTACCGCACAACAGGTTCCTGTAACCAAAGCTAACTATGCACTTGCTGCAAGGTTTTCACCTAAAAAAGTAGATAAGCTTATTTTTTCTACATCGGTGGATCCACATTTTCTAAAAAAGTCGGAACGCTTTTGGTATATGTATGAAACCACAGAAGGTAAAAAGTGGTACATCGTAGATCCGGTTAAAGCAGAAAAGAAAGTGCTTTTTGATAACGCCGATTTGGCTGCAAAAATCACCCGCATTGTAAAAGATCCATTTGATGCGCAGCATTTAGCCATTGATAGCATGCGATTTATTAGAGACGAAAATTGGATTCAATTTGAAGTAAAAAGCACTCAAGAAATTGAAAAGAAAGATTCGACCGCTAAAAAAGGTACGCCTGCTGTAAAAGAAAAAAAGGTGTTTTATTTCGAATACAATTTGCAAACTGCAGAGCTTGTAGAGCTTCCTGAATTAAAGAAGCCAAAACGCAAACCAAGTTGGGCGAATGTGTCGCCTGATGGTAACTCAGTAGTTTTTGGTCGTAACAATAACTTGTACTGGATGGATAAGGCGTCTTATGATAAGGCCTTAATCAATGAGAATGATTCTACCATTGTTGAAAAGCAATTAACCAAAGATGGTATCGAAAACTTTGGCTATTTCAATGATAATAATTTATCAGGTACCGGTCAAACAGACGAAGAAAAAGAAAAGGACAAAAAGAAGCGTAAAGGGGCCTATGTGATGTGGTCGCCAAACTCTAAATATTTTGTAGTTAAAAAAGTAGACAATACCAAGGTGAAAGATTTGTGGGTGATCAATAATGTAAGCGGCCCTCGTCCTACACTCGAAACTTATAAATATTGGATGCCAGGTGAAAAAGAAGCGCCCGTAGATCATTTGTACGTATTTGATATGGCTACAGCTACAGGTAAAGAACTCAACGTATCTAAATTTAAAGATCAGGGTGTTGCTGTATGGTCTGACCCAGGAAAAGTAAACACCAGAGATGATGATTTTAGAGCATCTGTTTGGTTAGGTGATAACAATAAATTTTATTTTACAAGAACCAGTCGCGATCAAAAGCGAATAGATGTTTGTACCGTTGACGTTGCAACAGCAACCGTTAATCCATTAATTACCGAAACCTTTAATACCTATATCGAAAATAAAAGAGTAGGACTTATTAATGGCGGTAAAGAGCTTATTAAATGGAGCGAGCAGGATGGATGGGCTCATTTTTATTTACACGATGAAAGCGGGAAGCTTAAAAATCAAATTACATCAGGCACGTATCATTGCGAAGAAATTTTAGGTATTGACGAAACCAAGCGTGTTTTGTATTTTTCTGCTAATGGCAAAGAAGCTGGGGAAGATCCTTATCTTTTACACGCATACCGTGTAAATTTTGATGGTACCGGCTTAAAACTATTAAACCCTGGAAGTTTTGATCATGCCATGCGCATGAATGATAACAATACTTTTTTTGTAAATAATTTTTCACGTGTAAATTCGGTACCAGCATCGGTGCTTTACAATGCAGATGGCAAAAAAGTAATGGATCTTGAAACCGCCGATTTATCATCACTTATGGCAACAGGCTATAAGTTCCCAGAACCTTTTAAAGTAAAAGCGGATGATGGTATTACCGATTTATATGGTGTGATGTACAAGCCTTTTGATTTTGATTCTACAAAAAAATACCCCATTATCGAGTATGTATATCCGGGCCCTCAAACCGAAGCGGTAAACAAGGCCTTTACCAAAGGCATGGACCGTATAGACCGCCTTGCTCAAATGGGATTTGTAGTGGTAACCATTGGTAATAGAGGTGGGCATCCAGCACGAAGCAAGTGGTACCATAACTATGGCTATGGCAATTTGCGTGATTACGGTTTAGCTGATAAAAAAGCAGCGGTAGAACAACTTGCCGACCGTTATAAATTTATTGATATTGATAGAGTAGGTATTCATGGTCATTCGGGTGGTGGATTTATGAGTACTGCAGCGATGCTGGTGTATCCTAACTTTTTTAAAGTAGCTGTTTCGTCGGCGGGTAACCATGACAATAGCGTGTACAACCGTTGGTGGAGTGAACAGCACCATGGCGTTAAAGAAGTTATTGGCGATAAAGGGGATACTAGCTTTTTATACAGCATCGAAAAAAATCCGGACCTGGCTAAAAATTTAAAAGGGCATTTGATGCTATCTCATGGTGACATTGATAACAACGTACACCCAAGTAATACCATTCGTATGGCCAATGCTTTAATTAAAGCAAACAAGCGTTTTGATCTAGTGCTACTGCCTGGACAAAGACATGGCTATGGTGATATGACAGAATATTTCTTTTGGCGTCAAGCAGATTATTTTGCGGAACATTTACTAGGGGACAAAACCGGCAGGTCAGAAACGGAAATAGAAGAAATGACAAAAGAAATGGAGCAGTCAAACAAAGCTGCTACAGGTGGAAGAAGAAATTAAAAGTGCCATTTCTGGCATACAAATAGGCTGGCATGAAAATTTTTTTAATAGGGTTGATGGGTTCTGGCAAAAGCTATTGGACAAAGCAGTTGGCTAAAAAATACAAGACTGGTGGATACGATTTAGACTACTTAATTGAAGTAAAAGAAGAAAAAACCATTGCCGAATTATTTACTGAAGATGGGGAGGAGTATTTTAGAAAAGTAGAATCGTCTGTATTAAAATGGTTTGATCAAAAAAAGACGTACATACTTGCCACAGGCGGTGGTGCGCCTTGCTTTTTTGACAATATGGCCTGGATGAATAAGCAGGGCGTTACTATTTGGCTCGATGAACCCATACAAGTTATTGCTGAAAGGCTAGTGCCTGAAAAAGCACATCGCCCCTTAATTGCCAAATTATCGGACACGGAGCTTTTGTCTTTTTTAGAAAAGCAAAGAGAAACTAGGCTGCCATTTTATAGTGCTGCTCAAATTCATTTACAAGAAGATACGATTACTGCCGACAGTTTTAAAAAAGCCCTTTCAAAATTATAAATCATGCTATCTAAATATTTTATTTCTATTGCTGCTTTTTTGGGGGCATTAACAGTTGCCCTTGGTGCGTTTGGCGCACACGCTTTAAAAGCAGTGTTATCACCGGCGGCACTCACTACATACGAAACAGCGGTCCGCTATCAAATGTATCATGTGGTGGCATTACTAATAACAGGTATCTTAATTAATAAAGCGGCATCTCCAAAGCAGCAAAAACTACTAAGTAGGGTAGGGCTGTTTTTTATCGATGGCATTGTGCTTTTTTCGGGCTCCTTGTATTTTATAGTGGCAAAACCTTTTTTAGGAATAGAAGGACTACCATGGGTAGGCATTATCACGCCAATGGGTGGCCTGCTTTGGATGGTAGCATGGGTACTATTGGGATTCTCTCAACTGCCAAGCGTGGAAAACTCCAAGGCCGTTTAGCATTTTTGCACATCGGCCCGTATCCGGTGATAGACCGGTCCCCTTAACTTATATTTGTTTCCATGGCAAATAGTTTAAGAAAAAAAGCAACCACTCCTCCAGACCCTGAGCAGTTAACGCCAGACAAGGAAACCGAAGTTACTGTTACGGAAGTTGTTAAAGACGAACGAACCACTAAAATAATTGGTGCTGTAACATTATTGTTTGCAGCGTTCTTGTTTGTTGCCTTTACTTCTTATCTATTTACCTGGCAAGAAGACCAGGATAAAGTGCACCAGTTTGGTATTAAAATTTTTGCAGAAAATGGTTTGCGCGTTAGTAATATGCTTGGTGTACTTGGCGCTTATGTGGCACACTCATTATTCTATAAAGGGTTTGGCCTTGCCTCTTATTTATTTTGTACTTTCTTTTTTGTATTGGGTGTTAATTTAATTTTTGGTAAAAAAATATTCAGTCTTTGGCGCAATGCACGTTATGTGCTTGTTGGCTTACTTATATTAAGTACTGCATTTGCATTTGTGGCTTCTGCAAGTTCATTTTCTTGGGGTGGAGCCGTAGGAGAGTTGTTTACATCCTTCCTGCAAAAATGGACGGGCAACTTTGGTACTGGGGCTATTTTATTATTAGCTGCGTTTAGTTATTTCATCTGGCGCTTTAATCCAGTTTTTAGGGCTCCTAGTTTTAATTTCAAGTCCAATAATAATGACAGTTCCGATTTAGGAGCTCCATTTACCACCGATGATGAAAAGCCTGTTGTGCAAGCATGGGATGAAGAGGGCGCTCTAGTGCCAGATCCTAACGTACCATTAGAGGAAGATGAACTAGACGCCGGAGATGAGGAAAAAAAAACGGCAGTAGTGCCGGTGGTGCCTAGCGGCAATAAATTAAAATCGGAAGGTAGGGCAGTCTCTGTTATTATGCCCGATGCCCCCGAAGAAATAATGCCGGATGCATTAACGCCGCATATGAGTGGCGAAGCTCCGCTAGATTTAGACGAAACACTCGAAGAAGAAGAAGAAATCGAAGAAGAAGACAACGAAGATTTGTCTTTAGAAATTAATGAAACACCCGTTGAGGAAGCAGTACCTGCAGCAAGCATTGGAAAGCTCAATACCAAATACGATACCACACTCGATTTAAAAAGCTATAAGTATCCAAGTATTAATTTACTAGAAACGCATGGTAGTGAAAAAATTGTACACGATCCACAAGAGTTGGAGACGCACAAAAATCAAATTATCGCTACCTTAAAAAACTACGATATTGCCATTCAAAAAATTCAGGCAACGGTAGGACCTACCGTAACACTGTATGAAATTGTTCCAGCGCCGGGTGTTCGTATTAGTAGAATAAAAAACCTCGAAGACGATATCGCGCTAAGCCTTGCGGCACTTGGTATTCGTATCATTGCGCCAATACCAGGTAAGGGTACGATTGGTATAGAAGTGCCTAATATTAGAAAGTCGGTGGTGAGTATGAAAACTCTATTAGCGAGTGATAAATTTAGAACATCTGATTATTCTTTACCTATCGCGATTGGCAAAAAAATTGATAACGAAAATTTTATAGTAGACCTTGCAAGCATGCCACACTTATTAATGGCGGGAGCTACTGGTCAGGGAAAATCAGTGGGATTGAATGCGATACTTGTATCATTACTGTATAAAAAACATCCATCGCAACTTAAGTTTGTTTTAGTGGATCCTAAAAAAGTGGAGTTGAGTTTATACCGTGTTATTGAAAAACACTTTTTAGCAAAACTCCCTGGTGAAGATGATGCCATTATTACCGATACTAAAAAAGTAATCAATACCCTCAATGCGCTTTGTATTGAAATGGACAACCGTTACGATTTACTAAAAGAAGCGGGTTGTAGAAATATTAAAGAGTACAACGAGAAGTTTACTGCTAGAAAATTAAATCCAGAAAAAGGACATCAGTACCTTCCATTTATTGTTCTAGTGGTTGATGAGTTTGCCGATTTAATTATGACGGCTGGTAAAGAGGTAGAAATGCCAATAGCGAGGCTTGCACAGCTTGCCAGAGCGGTAGGTATTCACCTAATAATTGCCACACAACGCCCTTCTGTAAATATCATTACTGGTACCATTAAGGCCAATTTCCCAGCGCGTATTGCGTTTAAAGTATCTAGTAAAATCGATAGCCGTACCATTTTAGATGCCGGCGGTGCCGAGCAATTAATTGGAAAAGGAGATATGCTGGTAAGTTACAATGGTGAAATTACCCGTTTACAATGTGCTTTTGTTGATACCCCAGAAGTAGAAGCAGTTTGTGAATTTATTGGGGACCAAAAAGGCTATCCACAGGCGTTTTTACTACCAGAATACGTAGATGAAAAGGAGATGGAGGGTCGTGATTTTGACTCTGGTGATAGAGACCCTTTATTTGAAGATGCTGCGCGTTTAATTGTGCAAAGCCAAATGGGCTCTACCTCACTTATTCAACGCCGTATGAAGCTTGGGTATAATAGAGCGGGCCGTTTAATGGATCAATTAGAAGCCGCTGGTATTGTAGGGCCTAACCAAGGTAGTAAGGCTAGGGAGGTTCGCTTTAAAACTGACACCGAACTAGAGATGTTTTTGGAAACACTCTAAAACCTATCTTTGCCGGCAATAAGCCCAAATAAATCAACATCCATGAAAAAGTTATTTTCACTTTTTATAGTTGTCCTTTTAGTTTTTAGTGCGAACGCTCAAAACGATCCCAATGCCAAAAAGGTATTAGATCTAGTAAGTGCTAAAGTAAAAAGCTTTACTACTATCACTGCTAATTTTTCTATTAATTCGGTGTCTAGTAAAGGAAAAAATAACGGCGTTAAATCGGGTGTTATTTCTATCAAAGGTTCAAAATATGTTTTAGTACAAGGTAAAATGCAAGTGATTTGTGATGGTGCAAAAACCTACAATTTTGATGGAGCTAAAACGATTACGGTAACAAGCCTCGAAGAAAGCGGTCAATCATTAAGCCCACAAAAGATTTTATCTGGCGATTATGCTAAAGATTTTATTTGCAAATTAATTGGTACAAAAGCAGGTCAAAGTGAAATTGAAATGAAGCCTATCGATGCGCGGAAAAACTTTTCTAAGGTGAATGTTTTTGTAGACAATGCAAAATCAATGATCACCAAAGCGGTTATCCTCGATAAAAGTAACAACACGCTAGTAGTTAGCTTTAGCAATTTGGTTTCTAATAAAGCACTGGACAACGCAATGTTTGTTTTTAATAAAGCAAAGTATCCTAAAGACGTTGAAATTCTAGATTAAGCTACGCATTACTGTACTAAAAAAGTAACACCCTCAAGGGCTAGATCAGTGCTTGCAAATACGGTGCGGGCCTCCTGTACATGGGTTTCAATACTTTCATATTTGCTGCTAAAATGTCCAATGAGTAAGCGTTTTACGCCCGCTTCTTTAGCAATGGTTGCCGCCTGTGTGGTGGTGGCATGAAAACGCTCAGCTGCTTTTTGTGATTGGTCTTGTAAGTAAGTGGCTTCGTGATATAGTATGTTGGCATCCATTGCATGTGCCACCAAGTTTATGTCAAAAATAGTATCGGCGGTGTAGACGTATTTTTTATTAGGGCTTGCAGGGTCCGTTACTGTTTCATTTTTAATCACTTCGCCGGTTTTGGTCTCATAGTCAAAACCTTTTTTTAATTCGTCGTAAAAACTAAAAGGCACATCTGCGGCGATCACTTTTTCTTTATTGATTTTTCGGGGCGCTTTGTTTTCTGAAATAGTAAAACCATAACAAGGTATTCTATGCTGGGTAGGAAAGCAGCTTACTTTAAATTTTGGCGTTTCAACAAGTAAACCTGCACCTGTAATGGTATGAAAATGTAAGGGGTATGGAATGCTTGACCCGGCAACCGCTAATTGCATATCAACAATTTCTTTGAGGCCTGGCGGACTAAAAATGGATAATTCGGAGGTCCGGCCTAGTAAACCCATGCTGGTAATGAGGCCAATAAGGCCAAAATAATGGTCGCCATGGAGGTGGGAAATGAAAATATGGTTGATTTTGCTCCTTTTTACCTTGTAACGGCTCATTTGTATTTGGGTAGCCTCCCCGCAATCTATCAGAATGGATTGATCCTGAATGCTTACTACTTGGGCTGTTGGATGCCTATCGTAGGCCGGAAGGGCCGAATTATTGCCTAAAATGGTCACTCCAAACATATATTTATGGGGAAATGGCGTAAAAAGATGCCCAAATTTATCCTTTTTACATTATAATACCTACCTTTGCAGCCGATAAAAAATAGAAGAAAACAATTACGGAGTCTTATTTAAACATTTTGAAATGTCGCATTTAACAAAAGAAAAAACAGCAAGTATTTTTGCTGAGTATGGTGGGAAAGCCACTAACACGGGTTCAATCGAAGGTCAAGTAGCAGTACTTACTGAACGTATTTCCCATATTTCTAAGCATTTACAAGCTAACAAACAAGATCATTCTACACAACGTGGTTTGATGATGATGGTTGGTCAACGTAAGCGCTTATTGGCTTATATGCAAAAGCATAACCTACAGGGCTATCGTGCTCTAATTGAAAAACTAGGTTTAAGAAAGTAATTTTTCTTTACGAATGATACTGCTATTCCCAACTGCTTACTAATAACGGTTGGGAATAGTTATTTCTATTGGTACCTATTTTTTTGATTCATTCATTTACCCAATCAACACAATTTTATGTTATCACAACCTATAAGTGTAAGTTTTGATCTTGGCGGCGGACGTCAAGTTTCTATCGAAACTGGCAAGCTTGCGCGTCAAGCAGATGGTGCTGTTACTGTTCGTCAAGGTAACTGCGTTTTATTAGCAACCGTGGTTGCCAATAAAGATCCAAAAGAAGGACAAGATTTTTTTCCATTAAGCGTAGACTACCAAGAAAAGTTTGCTTCTGCAGGCCGTATTCCTGGTTCGTTTTTTAAGCGTGAAGCGCGTTTAAATGATTAT
>CANHCY010000056.1 GCA_947459295.1 Chitinophagaceae bacterium | reverse complement strand
TGGGCCGCCGCACAGGTTCGCTTATTTCCATGTGCCGCCGCCGACTCAAAACAAAATAAGATGCTGCAATAGAAGGCTGTGACTATTGCTTAAGATCATCCAGCTAAGCGTTAGGTTGGTTTGTTCGTTTCCGGCCTTTCGTCTACAATGAATATCGAAATAAGCATGTAGAAAGCTAATGGTCACGATGTTTGGACAGGGGTTCGACTCCCCTCGACTCCACAATCCGTTTGAAAAAACCCCGCCAGCGCGGGGTTTTTTATTTGCTTTTTCTTTTCATTATGGTATATTTAATTTAGAAACTTATTAAGAACTGGCGAGTACGCATAATCGTATGAAAATTATATTTAGTCTATTTCTTGTCTTTCTATCTTTATCTTCTTTCGCCCAAAATAGGAAACAACAAATTGAGTTGCTCATCATAAAGAATGATAGTCTTCTTGAATTAGTATCGAAAGAAAGAAAGATAACTATTCAAAAAAACATCGATCTCAATTCTGTTATTTTTAATTTTGAAAATCAAATGAGGGGTTTAAAAAATGAAATAAATAGAATTAATGAAGAAGTGGTTAAGAAAGTGATGGATAATGAAAATTTAAAAGTAGAAATCAATCTGATGAACAAACGGTTTGATTCATTGCAAGTAGAGCTTGTTTCAAAAAAGGATAGTATCAATTCACTCATTTCAAAAATAAATAATGAACAAGGTGTTTCGGTGATTGATAAATGCTGGGAAGGTATTTCCGACTATGATACCTTAATTACAGTCGATTATAAATATTTATATATTTTTCCAATCGATAGTATGGAGTTTAAAAATACTGCTATAGTAAATAATCAAAAGTACCTGTTAATAGATAAGAATGTACAATCAAGTAAAGCAGGAGTAAGGATTGCTTATACAAATGGCAGATTGAAAAATTTCAAAAATAATTTAAGTGATAATGGGGATTATATTAAGTATAGTTTTTTAGGTTCATTTAAAAATATTGATTATTTTATATTACGTGTTCAATTATATGAAGGCGTATATTATTTGCTAATTCATAAAGAAAATGGTAGTGAAGTAAAAGTATTGTCAGAACCTGTTTTTTCAGAAACAGAAAAATATTTTGCTTGTTATAATGCAACTTGTGCTGGTGACGACGCTGGAGTGCAAATTTTTGAAGTTATAAATAAAAAAAAGTTCGAGTTATTGTCACATGAATTTAAAAATCATAATTGGGATCCTAGTCTAGTAAAATGGAAGGGTGATAATCAATTATTATTTGAAAAATATCTTTGTCCATGCGAAGTAAATAAATATTCTAAATTAATCCTTAATTAATCAAACATCGTGAAGCAATACCTGATTTTATTAATCATTTTCGTATCGCTAATTTCTTTTTCTTGTAGTACACCCAACGACAAATCAGAAATAGTTTGTACAGATAGTAGCTGTTACGGTACTTATGTTGGTCCTGAATTCAAATATGGGTCTGATGTTGCGCATCAGTTTTCTAATAAAATGTGTAATAGCGTAGGTGGTAAACTAAAGGAACTTTATAAAGCGGGTAAATACTCTAAAGTTGATTTTGCGAAAATTGAAATGACTACTGAAGGAATGGGGTCTGGGAATGTAATTTACAAAATAACTATCCCATTTATAAAAGTAAAAGAAAAGTGTCAGGCATTTACATCTTTTGATCATGTTGGGGGATGGAATCACGTCCCAGCTTTGTCTGGGAGAAAAGCCCAATTAAAAAGCGCCTTGATGAAAAATGATTCGCTTAATATTAGTGAATTGCTAAAAACAAAAGAAGGGCTACAAGAATACTGGATACAATGGAGAAATAAAGAAATGCAGGCCGAATGCATTGGGATTTAATTATACCAATTAATCAATCTAGCAGACAATAACAATGTATAAATGATCAAATTATTAAACAATAAAACTCTAACAATTGCAAATATTTCTATTCTAGTATTTTTTAGTCTGCTTTATTATTTTGATTATTTAAAATTAGATGCTGTCTTAATTGGTGTTTTTCGAGAAATTTTTACAATACCATTTCTATTAGCTCAAATCCTTTTTTTAGTACTTGGTATAATTCACATAATAAAGCATAAAACATTTTTATTGACCTTTATTAGCATTTTGTTATTGGCTATTAATACCATTTATACTTTTGCATCATTCTTTTAAATAAAAAAGCCACCTTATTCAGGTGGCTTTTTTCGTATACAAAGTTGCTAAAATCCGTATTAGTAATTCGGGTTTTGAACAATGATTGGATTGGTTGTTACTTCAACAGCTGGGATAGGCCAGATGAAACGGAAGTCACTATATGGAATAGCAGCTTGACCGAGTGTTACAGCAACGCCGATACCATATTGCGCAAGTGCAGATCCAGTAACACCGGCATTAGATACTTTTGCAGGTATACCCCCTGGTCTTAATTCCGTAATTGGATCTTGAGCCGTTCTGTGAATATCTGGCCATCTTCTACCTTCTGCCAAGAATTCAATTCTGCGCTCTAATAAGATTGCTCTTACTAGATCAGTTCTAGTAGCAAAACTTGCTGTCGTGTATTGACTTGTTAAAGCCGCTAATGATCTATTTCTAACTAAATTCAATAAATCAATCGCTCTTTGTGATACACCAGTAGCGACTCTCGCTTCTGCCTCAGCTTGGTTTAATAAAACTTCTGCCCAACGAATAATTGGTGCATTATCGCCACGACCACTGTAGTCGGTGTATTTTGTAGTCATAATGGCTCTACCAATAGCGGTACCACCATTACGGTACAAAGTAGTTCTTCTTAAGTCATCCACTAACCAACCTGCATTGTTCCAAATTATTGGAGAAACGCAAACAAGTCCGCGACCTAATAATTCTGTAGAACCATACATGGCAGCAGGTGCTCCATTTACAGAACCATTGTCTAATGGATCGTTTTTGATGCTAAAGATATTTTCTGCGGTTACACTATTTCCAGTTGAAAAACCAAATGAACCACCTGGTGTAGCCATTAAAGCATGGTTACCCACTAAGCTTCTAGTAGAAGCAGGTGTTGCAGGAGTTACAGTTGCAGGAATTAAAGCATTACCCGCAGTAATAGCGTTTGCCCACTGACCCATGTGTAAGAATACTCTTTGTTTTAAAGCAATAGCAGCACTTCTTTGTGCACGGATTACAGCACCACCTGGATTGGCGATTGGTAAGTTTGCTTCTGCAAAGTTGATGTCCTCAATTAACTTTGCATATGCCGCAGCGACAGTAGGGCGTGGTTCTTTTTGTAAACGCTCTAAGCTTGCACCACCATTTACCGCATAATCACGGTATGGTACACCTAAGGCTGTACCATTGTTGTCTAAAAATGGACGCGCAAAATGAATTAATAATTCATGATGACCTAATGCACGTAAAAAACGACACTCAGCTTCAAATTGAGTAGCAGTTGCCGCCGTTAAAACGCCAGATTGAGCTGCTTTTTTAAATCCATCAATAGCAATATTTGCTTTATTGATCATGCCATAGGTGTTATCCCACATGGAGTTATTATTCGCTGTAAAAGGCGTGTAGGTACCTTGGTAGGTAATTTGGTAGAAGGCTTGTAAGTTTACCATGTCTTCACCTCTGTTGTCACCTTGTTGAATGGTAGCGGCACCAAAAGGATAACCACGACCTGCTAAACTAGGTCCACCAGTTTGAGCGGCATCATAAACACCGTTGAGTGCTAAGTTTGCACGTGCTGATGTGGTAAAAACACTTTCGTCTGTGAAAGCATTGAATGGTTGCTTGTCAAGCACCTTCTCACAACTTACTGCTACGAACACCGTGCCTAGCAGTAAAGAGTTTTTGATTATTTGATTAAAAAATCTCATTGTTAACAATTTTAAATTGAATATATTTTTTTAATTGAATTCATATTAGAAGCCAACACTAAGTCCCATTGATAAAATACGAAGCGTAGGAGATACCGCATTATCAATACCGCTTTGGCTAGCGTTATCCGGATCAATTCCAGAGTAACTTGTTAACATGAATAAATTTTGTCCTTGTGCAAAAACTCTTGCATTTTTAATATAGCCATTTGAGAGTTTAGACAAAGTTTGGTTGCTGAAAGAATAGCTGAAAACTAAATTTTGTAATCTAACAAAATCTCCTTTCTCAACAAATCTAGAAATCGCAGCACCTGTTTGATTGATAATTGCACTTTGAGCATATCTTAATCTTGGTACATCTGTAACATCGCCTGGTGCTTTCCATCTGTTTAAGATTTCAACTCCATTGTTGTGGAAGTTTTGACTCAACAATGCTTCTTGACGTGTTTGGTTCATAATCATATTTCCACCTTGGAAACGGATCATAAATTCTACAGAGAAATTCTTGTAACGGAAATTATTAGTTACCGCACCAAAATAAGTAGGTAAGCTGTTTCCTAAATTCACTCTGTCTGCATCCGTTAATGGATTAGAAATTGTCATGTTGCCATCATTCTTGTCATTCGCTGTAAAGTATGATCCAGTTGCACTATTTCTTTGAACTAATGTTCCATTCGCTTTAAGATACATTGGGTTACCCGTTTGTGTATTTACACCCGCGTATTGCCAGCCCCAAATGTAGTTAAGTGATTGACCAGCTTCGATACGGTTGTATGTACCAGGAATGGTAGTTACTGGAACACCTCCCACAGAATATAATGAAGTGATATTGTTTTTTAGTGTAGTGAAGTTTGCATTGAAGCCCCATGTAAAGTTTTTACCTCTAATGATATCACCACTTAAAACAAATTCTAAACCATTATTTCTAGCTGTTCCTACGTTTTGGCTGATAGAGTTACCCGGAATACCTGCAGAGTTTGGTGTAGGTACGCCAAATACTAATTGATCAATATCATTTAGGAACCAGTCAGCAACAAAATTAAATCGGTTGTTGAATAACCCCAATTCAATACCCACATCTAATTTTTTACTTCTTTCCCATTGTAATGCACTATTTCCTACTAAGTTTGGTGCAAGACCTGGTATGTTACCATAAGCCGCAGAACTAAAAGTACTTAAGAAAGGAAAGCCACCTAATTGGTTACCTACAATTGCGTAAGAACCTTTTAATTTTACATCACTAAACGTTTTGCTTAAGAATTCGTTGTTTTTCCAGAAGCCTTCTTCAGAAAGTCTATAGCCAACCGATGCTCCAGGGAATACACCAAATCTGTTATCTGGTGCTAATGAACTTTGTCCGTCACGTCTTACAGAAGCTTGAACAAAATATTTGTTTTTGAAATCGTAGTTAAAACGACCAAATAAAGAATGGAATCCACTCATGCCATAACCGCCGCCTGCAAATTGCAATGCACCTGATCCAGAGATCAAATTTTGTTGTAAGAAAAATGGATCTGATAATTGTTGTAATGAACCTGAAACAAAACGGCTCATGTCTTCTTGTACTTCATGACCAGCTGTTACGTAAATGTTGTGGTCATTAAACAGTGTGGTATTATAGTTCATATAATTTTGCCATACCATTCTTTGAACTTGTTGCCCTACGTTTTGGATATTACCTAAAGAGCTAAATCCATCACCATGTACTGGGCTTAGTGCAGTAGTTGAATAATCATTTAAGAAATCGTAGTTAAATGCAGATCTAATTTTTAAACCTTTTACTGGGCTAAGTTCAACATACAAATTGTTATTAACACGTAATTTATCAGATTCGTATCTGTTTTGTGTTAAGGTAAAAAGAGGGTTTGTATAGTTGTCATCTACTGGATTGATATTTGGTCCTAAACCAACTTGGTTTAATTGAGGGAAACGAATATTGTATCCAGAAGGATGTGTAGGATCAAATGGGTTAACGTTAGGTAGCATACGTAATGCAGATGCAACTCCACCACTTAACGCGTTACTTCCGTTGTTTTGATCGTTATCAATTTGTTTTGATAAAGTTAAGTTGTTACCAATTTTGATGAACTTGTTTACTTCATGATCAAAGTTGAAACGAATACGATAAGATTTGTTCGCATTCGAAATCATAATACCTTTTTGATCACTAAAGTTTAAAGAGAAGAAATAAGTACTCTTATTGCTACCACCTGAAAAACTCAAGTTGTGTTGAGCAGTAGGCGTATTGTCTCTCATTACTAAACGCTGCCAATCATATGTTTTTCCGTCACCAGCTGCCGCCCATGGAGCTCCACCAGCATTGGTTCTTTTTTCGTTAGAAATTTCAACGAATTGAGCATTGTTTAATAAATCATATGTTTTAAAAGGAGAGGTGAATCCAAAAGTAACGTCATAGTTTACTTTCATCGCACCACCTTTGGTTCCTTTTTTAGTGGTAATCATGATGACACCGTTAGCGGCTCTTGAACCAAAAATTGCAGTTGCAGAACCATCTTTTAATACTTCGATATTTTCAATATCGTTCGGGTTGATATCACCCAGTGCATTTGAGTTAGTAGCAGCTGCAATGTTTCCAGAAATGAATGGAACACCATCCACAACAATGAGTGGAGACTGACTTTGTGATACAGAGTTTACACCGCGAATTCTAATTCTTGCTGGTGTACCTACGTCACCACCACCTGCTACAACTTGAACACCCGCAGCACGTCCTGCCAATTGTCTATCTACTGATGGTGTAACAAGTTGAGAGAATTCTTTTGCATCAATCTTAGAAGCAGATCCGGTGAATGCCTTTTTTTGTTGCACACCATAACCTACTACTACAACTTCTGCAAGTGATCCGTTTTCACGAAGTAGAGATACATCCACTACTGATTTGTTGTTGATCTTTGATTCAGTATCTTGGTAACCAACATAGCTGAATTTTAATGCAGTTGTTTTTGTGTTTAATTGAATGGTGTAAACACCACCTTCATTGGTTAGCGCTTTTCCAGCACCGCCCACTTCCATGACAGTTACGCCTGAAAGGGCTTCACCAGTCTCTGTTGTTACTTTTCCTGTGATTGTCTTTTTGGTTGATTGCGCATAAAGTCCGCCCATCGTAACCAAAATGAGACCAAGGATCATTGTGATTTTTCTCATTGTTGTTTTTTTTATGATTTAGTATTGTTAAAAAAAGATGTCATTTTTTTTGGTTAACGTACATCTAAATTTGACAATTGGCAAGCGAATCTAATTGTTTGAATGTTAAATTCAAAAGTGAAAATGTTAAATTTATTTTCGAATTTCGGAATGATTTTTTTTGTTGCGAATTTCTTGGAAACCCTTTTCTCTATTGGGTTTAGTATAAATTTAAAAATCATGAAACAAGACTAAATTTTATACTTTATCATTAATTTTATTAAGCTAAAAGAAATATATTTATTGTAGCTTAATAAAGATGGTTGTTACAATTTTACAATCATGGTATATTGAATTATATCAGCAGAAAAAAAACATTCAAATACAACAATGTGAATTTCATTTTTGTATTTGATTGTTGATGGATTGTAGGAAAGTTGATTTCGCTAACGAAATATGATTTTATCTGCCTCTAGAACCGTTGATCAATTAAACTTATTTATTGCCTATTTGTTAAACATTTTATAAAAACAGACTTGTATATCTAGTTGAAAATATACCCTTAAGTTAATTATATTTGTTTTCAATATCAAATTACGCTTATGAAAAAGATGCAAACTATCAAGGCTACGTTTCGTGCCAATTACAAAAAACTAACCTTACTTTTTGTAGGTAGCTTACTACTTATTGCTGGGGCATTTGCCTATAATGTAAAGTCTGACAATCCCGATGGCATTGTTGGTGTTTGGAAAACAGGTGAAGGAACAGCGATGGTGCGTATCTACAAAAATGGAGATAAATATCAGGGTAAAATAGTTTGGTTAAAAGAACCCAATGATCCTGAAACAGGAAAGCCTAAAGTAGACAAAAATCATCCGGAAGCGGCTTCTAAAAACCGTGCAATTTTAGGCCTCGTAAATATTTGGGGATTTAATTACAAAGGTGAAAACGTTTGGGATGAAGGCAATATTTATGACCCTAAAAATGGTAATACTTATTCTTGTACCATGAAATTACAAAACAACAACGCTCTTGAAGTAAGAGGTTATATTGGTGTTTCAATCATTGGAAGAACAGATACTTGGACTAGACAAGTATTAAGGTGATACAAAGTTAAATCCAATATTAAAAAATAAAGGATTGCCCAACCTGCTTTCAAAGTAGCGTTGGGCTTCTTTTTTACCATTATATACGTTCATTACTTCAAAACGCCAGTTGTATCGCATGCCAGCTTCTGCGTGGAACCAAACAAAACCACTTAGTTTTTTATCCCACATCACTTTAGGCTTAAACTCACCTCTTTGAATAAACACTTCACCATTTTCCATGCTATTAGTGCTTTTCATCCAAAACTGATTGCCTTCTAACTCAAACCCAGCTTGTAGCATATTGAATGTTGAAAAATTGTAACGCATGAATCCACGGGCAGGTAATAAAAGTTCCATACCCCATTTGTCATTGAATGTTTTATTCCAAAATAAAATAGGTACATGAATGAGTTGTCCAGCACGGTAGGTGCGGGCAATACCAGTACCAATCATATTTTTCTCCGATTTTTTCCAGCCGTATATCACTGTCCCACTTAAGGTAACTGCGTTTTTGTTGATAGCGCTCATGTTATGAAAGAGTCCATTAACGTCTGCACTTGCTTGAATGATTAAGAAATTCTTTTCATTGAGTGGTTTAAAAATAGTGGTATTTAAACCAGCACTTGTCATGGTGTGGTTATTGAGATAGTTTGTGAATTGTGTATTTTCTGGCTTTTCGATTGCAAAATTACTTCCCCAATAATTAGCACCCATTTGCCAAATAATTTTATTATTTGAAATAACAGGAATGTTTACTTGCGCTTTTATTGCAGAAACCTGTTGCACATTTACATCTTTAAATGCTTGTAGCATCCCACCTAATGGTACACCAGGCATTAGAAAAGAACCGGCTCTTTCATAACCAATGCTAATGATTTTTTGTGGTGTTTGATTTAATACTTTTTGCGTGCAAAAGCGTTTAACACCATCAGCTTCTCCAAATTTGCTGTAATCAAAATTATCTGTGGTGTCAACTTGTGCCAAAGAAACGCTGGCAATCAACAAAAACGCAGCTAGTAAAATCTTATGCATGGGATAAATATTTTATATAAAATTAAGAACAAAATGAATAACGAAAATCAATAGTTCTAACGAACCACCACAACCTCATCGTATGGAACCCTAAACCTTGGTCCCCAAATACCTGGTTCTGTGCCTTTTCCAACGGCAATAATCATGTTGATTTCTGCCCCTGCTGGAAGTTGTAATGTTCGTTTTACCCGAACAGCATCAAAGCCTTCCATCGGGCAGGATTCGAAACCTTCGGCAGCAATGGACAACATAAAGGTTTGGGCAGCAAGTGCACAAGATTTATGTACCGTAACCCTTTGATCTGCTTTGCCACCAAAACGCATAAAGGGTTTGCGCAGTCCCATAAAAAAGCATAATGCTCTTCTAATAAGTGTTGTGATACCAAAAATATCGGAACGGTAGGCTAGGGGCATCAGTTTTCCATAATAATCCAGTCCTCTTTTTTGAGCGGTATTTGGCTCGCCATTAATGCCTTCTTTAATCTTATTGTAGTTCCATGCGGCTCTTTGTTTCCAAAGATCTTGTCTGGTAACAAAAACCACCAATTGTTTAGCTGTTCTAGCTGCATTTTGATCAAGGCAAAGTGCGGTGAAGGATTCTTTTAATGCAGGATCTTTGATCCATTGAAATTCCCATAATTGCATGTTGCTACTGTTAGGAGAGAGAATGCTTCTTTCTAAACTTCTTACGATTACATCGTCAGGTACTTCGATGTTGGCATCAAATTTTCGGTTGGAACGTCTGCGCTGTATGATTTCTTCAAAGCTGCTGCTTAATGACATGGTATTGATTTACGATTTATAGAATTGTAAATATCGTAAGATTTTGGGTATTAAAGATATATTTGTATTTCAAAACAATCAAGAAGCGCAATGGTTCAACTTCCTATACGTCAGGCAAACAATTTTGATCTATTGCGCATTTTATTTGCATGGTTTGTAATTGTTTCCCATTCATTCGTTTTAAATGGAGATGGCGCCACCGATCCCTTATTTGAATTGACCCAACAAACATTTTTGTTTTCATTTATTGGTGTGAAAGGTTTTTTTATTATCAGCGGTTATTTGATTTTCAAAAGTATGATGGTAAGTACTTCTATTTTTGAATACCTTGTTAAAAGGGTGCTTCGTATTTTTCCGGCCTTGGCAGTTGTATTGCTCGTAACACTTGCCGCTGTTTATTTTATTTACCCTACCAATTTGCCTCCATTTTTTTCCAACAAAGAAGTATATGCTTATTTTTTAGGTAATGTTATTTTATTTAAACCTCATTTTTTTATACCCGGAATTTTTTCGGGGCTTCCATCATCTGCTATCAATGGATCTTTGTGGACCATCGAGTATGAGTTTTTCTTATATCTTTTTATTTTGTTGTTCTTTTTTATTAGATCTCAAAAAAAACAATTAATCATTGCATTGTCCGTTGTTGTAGTATTTTTTTTAGTAGTGCGTTTGTTCTTTTACGATTGGACCGTTCAAACACATTTTTTTATTCCACTCGAACCACTTTTTGATTTAGGACCTTATTTTTTAATGGGGTCTTTGCTCAGTTGTTTTGATTTTGAAAATATACCTGCAAAAAATACGATTGCTGCCGTTTTATTTGTGGCACTTATTGCCTCAATATATTTTAAGGTAGGCCATATGGTTGTTTATTTTACCCTTCCGTTTTTAGTAATTTATCTAGGCAAGCAAACGTCTAAAGTTGCTACTTGGGTTCATGCATCCATTGGTGATCCATCTTATGGAATTTACCTGTATGCATTTCCACTGCAGCAGCTACTTATTTATTGGTACCAGCCATCAACCCTTATCTTATTTGTTGCTAGCAGCATTGGCGCATTTATTTTTGGTTATCTCTCATGGATTTTTATTGAAAAAAAGGCCTTGGCACTTAAGCAATATTTTTTGGAAAGGCGTCAATGATTCAATCAATCTGTATAACTTACTTTAAATTTTAATCTATGACTGAAGTGATTTGCGTAGTTCCAGTTGCGCCTTTAAGAGCAGAGGGCTCTCACCGGGCAGAAATGGTTTCTCAAATATTATTTGGCGAAACGGCAAGTATCATAAGTGAAACCAAAGATTTTTACCAGATTCAAATGCATCAAGATGGTTATGAAGGCTGGTGTCAAAAATTGCAATTACAATTGGTTGCAGAAGGCGTAAAAGTTGTAACTACCGGTTATACTTCTAGTTGGATTAATAGCGCTGTTTTTAATGGCCAACCCATTCAACTCCCGCTTGGCACACCCATTGTTTCTTATGCAAGTTCAGATTTTGAATTTAGCTATACAGGCACAATCTGGGATATTGCAAACAAAGCATTGACACCTGATGCACTTGAAAATCTTGCCAAACAATTTTTGGGTACCGCATATTTATGGGGAGGGAGATCTGTATTTGGGATTGATTGTAGTGGGTTTGTGCAAATGGTTTTCAAATTATTGAATGTTCGATTACCACGTGACGCCTATCAGCAAGCGGAAATGGGAGAGGCGATTGATTTTTTAGCCGAAGCAAAGCTTGGTGATTTAGCTTTTTTTGACAATGAGCAAGGAAAAATTACCCATGTAGGTATTTTATTATCGCCGCATCAAATTATTCATGCTTCTGCTGTTGTAAGAATCGATCCTATTGATCAAGCAGGCATTGTAAGTAGCACAACAGGGCTTCGTACGCATCAACTTCGTACCATTCGTAGAATTGCGTTATAATATTAAATAGAAGGCACAAAAAAAGCAGCACATGTGCTGCTTTTTTTTATAGTAAGGTTTCAATTACACATCAATTACACATCAATTACATTAAGTCCATTGCTTTTGCAAAATAAGTAACGGTACCAGGTAACGCTAACCAAAAGAATTCACGGTATACGACTAGTAAAGTAATCATTACAGCTAACCAGAAAAAACAGATAGCCCAGTATTTTGCAGTTGATTTATTTGCTTCCATGTAAATAATTTTTGCAAAGATAAGGGCCGTATTTCATTTAGCCAACAAATATC
>CANHCY010000055.1 GCA_947459295.1 Chitinophagaceae bacterium | reverse complement strand
TAAAAGGGCAACCAGATTCAATTGATAGAGTTGCCATAACAGCATTAGGACCAGTCATGTATGATAAAAGTTACAATGCCAATGGTTCTGATGGAAAATACCTTGCAGTAAGATGGACCGCTCAAGATGGTAGTAGCGGACTTCAAACTTTTTACGAATTAAACAGGGCTAAAAATTTTGATGATTATTTGAGTGCAATAAATAACTGGACATGTCCCGGACAAAATTTCGCATTCGCGAGTGTAAGTGGGGATATTGCTATTAAACAGCAAGGTGCTTTTGTTGCCAGATGGAATAGACAAGGTGATTTTATCATGCCCGGACAAGACAGTAGTTATTTGTGGCAAGGCATGATACCAGCTTCCGAAAATCCAATGATGAAAAATCCGGAGCGTGGTTTTGTAAGTAGTGCCAACCAAATGTCTACCGATAGTACCTACCCGTATTATTTAGGTGCAGCCAATGCATTTCCTTTATACCGTGGCATTATCATCAATAAAAAGTTGAATACCATGTTTGGAGTTACGCCACTTGATGTACAGGCGCTTCAAACCAATAACGATAATATTTTTGCAGAGATGGCTAGGCCTGCCATTTTTAAGTTTTTAAATGAATCTAATTTAAATGCCGACGAAAAAAAATATGTTGGTTATTTACGAGATTGGAATTTGCGCAATGACGTTAATGAAAAAGGAGCGTCTGTTTTTAAAGCCATTTGGGATAGTTTAGAAGTAGCTGTTTGGGCTGATGAATTTAAAAATGCAGCACTGCCTTTACAATGGCCAGACGAGTCTACACTGCTTGAGCAAATGCTAAAGGATTCTGTCGTTTTATTTCAAGACAATATTGCTACACCAAATGTTAAGGAAACAATGGTTGATGCGGTAACTGCGGCCATTAAAAAAGCCACACCACAATTAGCGCAAATGGAAAAAGACGGAACGCTTGCATGGGGTGCATACAAAGACACGCGTGTAAATCACTTACTAAAAATACCATCACTTAGCAGGTTACATTTACCAATAGGAGGTGGGGTGCATATTATTAATGCAACTACCGGTACCCATGGTCCAAGTTGGCGCATGATTGTGCACCTCGTAGATGGCATAGAAGCATATGGTGTTTATCCTGGCGGTCAAAACGGGAATCCGGGTAGTAAATACTACGACAGTTTTATTGATACTTGGGCTGCTGGTA
The DNA here is from genome assembly GCA_947459295.1 of Chitinophagaceae bacterium. GTDB lineage: Bacteria > Bacteroidota > Bacteroidia > Chitinophagales > Chitinophagaceae > Sediminibacterium. The sequence goes on along the minus strand of CANHCY010000055.1, from coordinate 11,406 downwards.
AATATTACCCCCTTTTATTTATATCTAGAGAAGCGGCTAAACAAAATAGTCAAATGAAATGGCGTTTAACTTTTACAAAATCTTAATCTAATTATTATGAAATTTATAGTAGCAATTTTTTTACATGCTCTTTTAGCGTTTGCTGTAGGGTTATATAGTCAGTTTCCTTGGTGGCTTTTTGTGGGCACATCTGGTATCGTGGCTTTTTTTATTATGGATTCGCCAGCTAAAAGTTTTTTTGCAGGATTTTTAGGCGTGGGTGCTTTGTGGGCAGGTTTAGCTACCGGTAAAGACTTGGCCAATGCACACTTATTATCTAGTAAAGTGGCTCAAATACTGCCACTTGGAGGCTCTTATATCGCGCTCATTATCCTTACGGGCGTTTTGGGTGGACTCTTAGGCGGTTTTGCGGCCTTAACTGGCGCATTTATGCGGAGTAAATCTACCAAGTAAACATTAATTTTTACCATTTAACAAATAGGTAGCTTCTATTCATGAGAAGCTGCCTATTTTTGTTTTTATGCGTCTTTATTGTTATTTGTTGATGGTATCATTGGTATTGTTTTGTGGAACGACTCTGTTTGCACAAACCGTTGTAACGGGTTCTATTACCGATGGTTCGGGTAAAAAACTGGCACATGCATCCGTTTTAATTAAGGGTACTACTAGGGGTGTAACCGCCAATGCCGACGCAAAATTTTCATTGTCACTGAGCGCAGGTTCATACACCATCGTTTGTAATTATGTTGGCTTTGAAGCGGTAGAAAAGAAAATAAAAATTGCGCCGGGTCAGGATACGCTATCGTTACCATTTGTATTATCCAAACAAGTATACTTGTTAAATGATGTAGTGGTCAATTCAAAAGGAGAAGATCCTGCATATGCCATTATCAGAAAAGCGATTAAAAAAAGGCCAGATTATTTAAATGAGATTAAAAAGTTTAGTGCCGAAGTATATATTAAGGGACAACTGGTTTTAAATGATTATCCAAAATCATTTTTTGGTAAGTCTTTAACACCGGGCAATTTTGATACGGTTAAAAACCGAATATTATTTTTATCTGAAACCATTTCTGATTATTTCGTAGACGTTCCTAACAAAGAACGCATCGAGGTCAAGTCCTCTAAAGTGAGTGGGCGAAGTGGTGGCTTTGGCTTAAGTAATCCGCAAATCATTTCTTTTTATCAAAATAATATTGCGCTCGGTAATGGCCTTAATCCACGTGGTTTTGTATCACCTATTGCAGATGGAGCCCTTGCATTTTACAATTATAAATTTGAAGGCACTTTTTATGAGAACGGTATCGAAATAAGTAGGATACGTGTGCTACCTAAACGAAAGTACGAGCCGCTGTTTTCAGGCATTATTAATATTATCGAAAACGATTGGCGTATTCATAGCGTTCAACTTAATTTATTAAAAGAACAGCAACTACAGCTCCTCGATACCCTTTTAATTGAGCAGTTGTATGTTCCAACAAAACAAGGTTGGGTGATCAAAAATCAAGTCATTTATCCGCGCGGTAAGTTTTTTGGATTTGCTTTTTCAGGAAGTTTTGTACAAGTATATGACCAGTTTAATTTAGCGCCTAGTTATGGTAAAAAGTTTTTTGGTAATACCTATTTGAAATATCTAGATAGTTCAAATAAAAAGAGCAATGCTTATTGGGATAGTATTAGACCTGTTCCATTAGCCAAAGAAGAAGTTAAGGATTATGCAAAAAAAGACAGTCTAGAAAAAATTAGACAAGACCCTAAATATCTAGATTCGGTAGATAGGGTGCGTAATAAATTCAAGTTGAATAGTTTTTTAATAACCGGGCAAACCATCAATAAGCAAAGTAAAAAAATACGCATTCAATTTGATGCGCTGCTTGGCTCTTTAAATTACAATACCGTTGAAGGGTATAATGCTAGTTTTTCGCCACGTTGGACAAAGCGCTATACAGGTCGAAATAGTTTATCTGTCGAACCTTTATTGCGTTATGGGTTTAATAATTCAAGGTTACAACCTTCGGCTACGGTTCGGTATAATTTTGGAAAAAAATACTTCAATAATATTGGCATTGGCTTTGGAAGAAAACTATTTCAATTTAATAATGACATTGCCATTCCAGAGACTCAAAATACCATTCAGACCATTATATATGAACGAAATTTCTTAAAATTATATGAGGCGAAGTTCTTTAATCTAGGTTATGGTGCAGGACTGGGTGGCGGATTAAATTTTAGAGCTAATTTTCAATTTCAAAATAGATGGGCGTTGCCTAATTTAAATAAGCCGCTCGTTTTTGTGGATCATATCAACAGGAGTTATACGCCCAATACACCAGCGCCTGCCTCAACCACTAATTTTGAGCAGCATCAAGCTTCCACATTTACAGGCGTATTAACCTGGCAGCCAGGTGGCAAATACATTGAGCTTCCAGATCAAAAAATTGGGATAGGTTCCAAAGCGCCAACTTTTACACTAACCTATAAAAAAGGGATACCAAATTTATTAGGTAGTGATGTTGATTATACAAAATGGTCCCTGAATGTTGCTGATGATTTACCGCTTGGACTGGGAGGAACTTTTCAATACCGGGCAACTGCGGGAGGTTTTATAAATGCCAACAAATTATATGCGCCCGATTTGCAACATTATTTTGGTAACCAGGCCTATGTTTCAATTGATTATTTAAAAGGGTTTCAGTTATTACCTTATTACCAGTTTAGTAATCAAGCCAGTTTTTACTCCACGGTTTTTGCAGAGTATCATTTAAATGGGCTTATCACTAATAAAATTCCTGGCTTTCGAAAACTCAATTGGTTTTTAGTAGGTGGGATAAGCTATTTGCACGTAAACAATATGGTTGACTACACAGAGTCTATTATAGGTATCGAAAATATTTTTAAAGTAATACGCGTAGACCTTATCAATGGGTTTCAACAAGGGGAGCCGGTAAGAACTGGGGTTCGAGTTAAGGTTCCGATCGTGTTTAAATAATTTACCTATTTTTGTTGTACCATGGCAGTTCTACACAACCGCGTCTCCAACGAGGAGTTAAAGGCGCTTATGATGGCGGAAACTTTTCACCGCGTTACCGTTAGTTTTTATGCCTATTTCCCGGTACAAAATCCGGCCGTTTTTAGAGACGAGTTATACAAAGCATTATTTCCATTACAAGTATTTGGCAGAATTTATATTGCCAACGAAGGCATCAATGCGCAAATTAGTGTGCCTGATTTTAATTTTGAAAAATGCAAAGAACATCTTTATTCGATTGAACATTTGCAAGGACTTCGATTAAATATTGCAGTGGATGATGATGGAAAAAGTTTTTGGGTGCTGAAAATTAAAGTGCGTAATAAAATTGTTGCAGATGGCATAACAGATCCAACATTTTCTATGGAAAATAAAGGGAAGTATGTGAATGCTGTTCAAATGAATGAACTACTACAAAAACCGGATACCATTGTGATAGATATGCGCAATCATTATGAGTATGAAGTTGGACATTTTAAGGGTGCAATCGAAATTCCTTCAGATACATTTAGGGAGCAATTGCCGATGGCTGCTGATATGATGAAGGGGAATGAAGAAAAAAATATCATCATGTACTGTACAGGTGGTATTAGATGTGAAAAAGCTAGTGCTTATATGTTACACCAAGGGTTTAAAAATGTATTTCATGTAGAAGGTGGTATCATCAATTATGCGCATCAAGCAGAAGAGGCGGGTATCGAAAAAAAATTTATTGGAAAAAACTTTGTATTTGATAAACGTTTGGGAGAAAGGATTACAGAAGATATCATTTCAAATTGTCATCAGTGCGGAAAACCTGCCGATACGCATACCAACTGTTTAAATGACGGATGTCACTTACTCTTTATCCAATGCGAAAACTGTGCGGCAAACTTTGAGGGCTGTTGTAGCAAACGTTGTCAAGACACCATTCATTTACCACTCGAGCGTCAAAAAGAATTACGCAAGGGCATCCGAAATGGGCAGCATATTTTTAATAAGAGTAAAAGGCTTCGTCCAAGACTCAATGAGCCTGAAGATTAGACTGTCAATTTAATTGGTACAAAATTTTGCAAAGGAGGCGGTGGTCGCCGTTATTATTTCTTCATCTGAAAATGTAGTTGGCACAAATGCTTTGCCTGTTACTTTTTCATATAGTTCAATGTAACGCTTACTAATTGTATCAATCCACTGCTCAGACATTTCAGGAACGGTTTGTCCTTCTTTGCCCATAAAATTATTTTGGATCAACCACTCGCGTACAAACTCTTTACTGAGTTGTTTTTGTTTTTCACCAGACGCTTGTCTTTCTTCAAAACCATCTGCGTAAAAATATCGAGACGAATCTGGTGTATGCACTTCATCCATTAAATAGATGGTATCGCCAATTTTACCAAATTCATATTTAGTATCAGCTAAAATAAGACCCTGCTTACCCGCTATTTCTTTACCTCTATTGAACAAGGCAAGCGCATATTTTTCCAATACGGCCCAATCCTCAGCGCTAACTAGTCCGGTAGCAATAATGTCTTCTTTGGAAATATCTTCGTCGTGCCCCTCTGAGGCCTTGGTGGAAGGGGTAATTATTGGGCTAGGGAAAAAATCATTTTCTTTTAAACCTTCAGGTAAATTAACCCCACAAAGCGTTCTTGCCCCAGATGCGTAAGTCCGGTAGGCGTGACCTACCAAATTGCCCCTTACTACCATTTCTATCTTAAAAGGGTTACATTTTTTGCCCACCGATACGGTTGGAGCAGGTGCATCGAGTAGCCAGTTTGGACATATATCTCTAGTTTGACCCAGCATAAATTCAGCTATCTGATTGAGAACCTGACCTTTATATGGTATTGTTTTAGGTAATATTACATCAAAAGCAGAAATGCGATCACTTGCAACCATGATTAACCAGTCGGTGCCAATAGTGTATACATCTCTTACTTTTCCATGGTAAATGGCTGTCTGATAGGGGAATTGAAGGCTTTGCATGCCCAAAAATAGTACCTTAAACACCAAAAAAAAGGGTTTCAAACAGCTTTTTCTCAACACCCCCAAAGCCCATTGGTACAAATTAAATTTTTGCAAAAGCTTAACTTGTGCTATTTTGCTCCCAAATTATAACCAAATTTTGCCAAAATGAGAAGACTCAACAGCAAATGTTTCTTTGTGGCCATGGCTACTATTGTAACAATTAGTGCAAGCGCCCAAAATTCAACTATCGTTTCTGGTAGTGTAAAAAATGCTAAATCAAAAGAACTGGTTTCGGCAGTATCTGTAACCGTTAAGGGAAGTTCTGTTGGAACTTTTACAGATGATAAAGGAACTTTCCGTTTTTCATCCATCAAAAGTTACCCAGTTACATTGGTATTTTCTTCTGTTGGATTTGCAAACAAAGAAGTAACCGTTAATGCAGCAAGTTCAACTGTTGAAGTTGTACTTGAACCATCTTTCACGCTAGGTAATGAAGTTGTTGTATCAGCTTCAAGAGTTCCTGAAAGAATTTTAGAGTCTCCAGTATCTATCGAGCGTGTAAGCACTGCTGCGATTAGAAATACTGCAGCTACTAATTATTATGACATCCTTACCAACTTAAAAGGTGTGGACGTTGTTGCTGCCAGTTTAACTTTTAAATCTGTGGGTACCCGTGGATTTAATAGTAGTGGTAACACCCGTTTAAACCAACTAGTAGACGGCATGGATAACCAAGCCCCAGGTCTTAACTTCTCTGTGGGTAGCGTTATTGGCTTAAGTGAATTAGACGTAGATAACATGGAATTATTACCTGGTGCATCTTCTGCACTATATGGTCCTGGCGGTATGAATGGTACTGTTTTAATCAACAGTAAAAATCCATTCAAGCACCAAGGTTTAAGCTTCCAAATCAAGCAAGGTATCAACCACGTTGATGCTGCACAGCGTCCAACTTCTGCATACAATGATTGGTCATTGCGTTGGGCTAAAAAAGTAAATGATAAATTCGCTTATAAAATTACTGCAGAAAACATGACTGCGCAAGATTGGTTAGCGAATCAATCTAATAACTATTCTAGAGGAACTGGTACACCAAACGGTATCACTATTCCAGGATGGAGAGATATCGATCCTAACTATGATGGTGTAAACTTTTATGGTGATGAAACATCTCAAAGTCTTCGTTCAATTGCAAATGCTGTAATTGCAGCATCTGGCGTTCCTGCTGGTGCAGTTGGATTTTTCAACGCATTTTTAGCAAACAACCCTACAGCTAACTTAGCTACATATAACGCTGCTTTAACAGCTGGTGGTTTAGGCGCCCTTGTTTCTTCAGGTATGTCACCCATTTTTTATGGTGCTGCAAGAAACATGTTTGGTAACCAAATGGTGAGTAGAACAGGTTATGCAGAAAGCGACGTATTAGATCCTACCACTTCTAACTTTAAACTAACTGGTAGCTTGAACTACATGGTAACAGATAAAGTTGAAGCTTCTTTTGCTGCTTATTTTGGAACAGGTAATACGGTGTATACCGGTTCTGACCGTTATTCATTAAGAGACCTTAGAATGGCTCAATTTAAGTTTGAATTAAAGCATAAGAACTGGTATGTGCGTGCTTATGCAACACACGAAAATTCTGGTAACTCATTTAACGGAACCATCGCAACACGTACTTTTAATGAAGCATGGAAGCCAAGTTCTACATGGTATCCACAATATATGTCTGCATATGTAACTGCAATGCAACAAGGTGCTCCAATGTTTATGTCTCATATGGCTGCGCGTAATTTTGCAGATCAAGGAAGACCTACTGGATTTATTGGTAACCATCCTTTATTCCAATCTATTGTTAGAACACCGATTGGTAAGCGAGTAGCGGGTATGAATGGTTTAGAAGGTGGTCAGTTCATGGACAAGTCTAGACTTAACGTTGTTGATGCACAATACAACTTAACAGAAGCTTTAGGTCTTGCTAAACACGGTACTGACTTTTTAGTTGGATTTAATACCAAGCAATATCAATTGAATTCTGAAGGAACTATTTTTGCGGATACATTAGGCGCAATTAACATCAACGAATTTGGTGCTTATGGTCAATTGTCTCAGAAATTATTCAAAGATGTTGTTAAAGTAACGATCTCTGGTCGTTATGATAAAAACACAAACTTTGCTGGTCGCTTTACACCAAGAGCTTCTGCTGTTATCAAATTAAAGCAAGACCACAACTTACGTTTATCATATCAAACAGCTTACCGTTTCCCAACTACACAAAACCAGTGGATCAACCTACTTGTTGGTGGTGGTACACGTTTAATGGGTGGTTTACCACAATTACGTGATTACTATAACTTTAGTGGTAATCCAGGTTTCACACTGGCTAGTGTGCAAGCGTTTGGTGCAAGTGCAATGGCAGGTGCTCCAAACCCAACTTTATTAAAGGCACAAAATTTTGGCGAATTCAAGCCAGAATCAAGTACTTCATTTGAAGTTGGTTATAAGGGTTTATTTGGTAAAGTATTACTTATTGACGCTTACATGTACAACTCTCGTTACCAAAACTTTATTAGTGGTGTAACGGTGCTTCAATCTAGAGGTTCTTACAATCCAATGAACTTGTTGTTTGAATCTTCAAGAATTGCGTACAGCATTTCAGCGAATGCGCCAGGTGAAGTAACTGTTAAAGGATGGGGTGCTTCTGCAGACCTTCTTTTACCTAAAAACTTTACTTTAGGTGCTAACATCTATTCTGATGAAATTGGTGATTTGCCTACAGGCTTTGTATCTTATTTCAATACCTCTAAGTACCGCACAAATATTACTTTCGCTAATTCTGGTTTCGGAAAGGATAACAGATTAGGATTTAATCTCGTTTACAGAAATGTAAGTGATTTCTTCTACGAAGGTACTTTTGGTACTGGTCAAATGCCAGGTTACAACACATTAGACGGACAGGTGAGTTACAAATTCCCAGCTATCAAAACTTTAGTTAAAGTAGGTGGAACAAACCTTCTAAACAAATATTACCGTACAGGTTGGGGTAACCCTGCCATTGGTGGATTGTACTATGTAAGCTTTGCTTATAACGTATTTTAATCTAGCCAGTACGCGCTAAAAAATTAAAGCCCCTTACCATGTAAGGGGCTTTTTTTATCACTATTTATCTCTATTTTTGCATCTCAATTAATAACCATATACCTATGCGTTCAATAGCTTTTAGAGAGGCGCTCAGAGAGGCCATGCAAGAAGAAATGAGAAGAGATGAGCTCGTATTTTTAATGGGTGAAGAAGTAGCTCAATACAATGGTGCTTATAAAGTAAGCCAGGGAATGCTTGCAGAGTTTGGAGAAAAAAGAGTGATTGATACTCCAATTGCAGAACTTGGATTTACTGCGATTGCAGTGGGTGCTGCACAAAATGGTTTAAAACCAATTGTAGAATTTATGACTTGGAACTTTGCGGTATTAGCAATGGACCAAATTTTAAATACGGCATCTAAAATGCTTGCGATGAGTGGTGGACAAATCGGATGTCCGATTGTATTTAGAGGGCCTAACGGAAGTGCAGGTCAATTAGGTGCACAACACTCTACTGCATTTGAAAGTTATTATGCAAATATTCCGGGTATAAAAGTAGTATCTCCTTCTAATGGTTACGATGCAAAAGGCCTGATGAAGCAAGCCATTCGTTACGAGAAAGATCCAGTGATGTTTATGGAAAGCGAAGTGATGTATGGTGACAAATGTGATATTCCTGATGATGAATATTACATTCCACTTGGTAAAGCGGATGTTAAAAAATCAGGTAGAGACATTACTATTGTTTCTTACAATAAAATGATGAAAGTAGCATTAGGTGCTGCCGAAGAATTAGAAAAAGAAGGCATTAGTGCCGAAGTTGTTGACTTACGCACCGTTCGTCCACTAGACTGGATGACGATACTTGATAGTGTTAAAAAAACAAACCGTTTGTTAATTGTAGAAGAGCAGTGGCCATTTGCATCTGTGTCTTCAGAAATTACATACCGTATACAAAAAGAAGGATTCGATTATTTAGACGCCCCTATTCGCAGAATTACAAGTGCTGATGCACCAATGCACTATGCGCCTAATTTAACAGCACTTGCCATTCCTGATGTTTCAAGAACGGTAAAGCTTGCTAAAGAGATGATGCACCAAAGAAAATAATTAAGATGTGCCCACGCTACAATCGTATCAGGCATTTTTTATTATTTATTGGCTGTATTATTTTTAATAGCTCCCTTGCACAATCAACTTTTGATTCCACAATGTCAGAGACACTTGACAGTGTGGTTGTCACTGCTTTTCGTACCAAAAATATAGGGCAATTTCTACCTGTATCTACTACACGAATTTCATCTACTATCTTACAACAAGAAGTGAATGGAACTTTACTGCCTGCATTTAATTCGGTGGCAGGTGTTCGCATGGAACAACGCTCCGAGGGAAGTTACAGGCTTGCCATACGCGGAAGTTCATTAAGGGCTCCTTTTGGTATACGCAATGTAAAAGTATATTGGAATGATGTGCCTTTTTCTGATCCAACAGGAAATACATACCTCAATATTTTACCTTTTACACTTGTGAACGGGATCGAAGTTATTAAAGGTCCGGTTGGCGCTTCTTACGGTTTGGGAACTGGCGGAGCGGTTTTGCTGCAATCTAATTTTGCAACCGATTCGTTGCCGCAAAATGCCGCATCTCTTAATTTGCGTGCTGGAAGTTTTGGATACCTCGGACAAGATCTTCGTGTTACGCTTCAACAAAAAAACTTTCATCAAACTTTTTTTATTTCCAACGAAAAAACAGATGGCTGGCGTGATCAATCTGGATCTACTAAAAAAAATATTACTTGGCTTGCCACACTAACAAAAAACAAGCACACATTAAAGGGGATGGTTTTATTTACAGATCTTATGTATCAAACACCTGGGGGTCTAACGCTAGCCCAAATGAAACAAAACCCTCGCTTAGCTAGGCAAGCTACGGCCACCTTACCAAGCGCTGTAACCCAACAGACAGCTGTTTTTAACAAAACGCTGTTGGGAAGTTTGCATTATAATTACCAGCTCACAAAAAATATTGGTTGGCAAAATTTTGTAGTAGGCACCAATACCCATTTTAAAAATCCTTTTATTACCAATTACGAAACCAGGCATGAGAAAAATGCAAGCTTTGGGAGTCATTTAATCATGCGATTTCAAAAACCAATAGGTGAAATTAAAATTGTAGTAGGCGGGGAGTGGCAGGTTCAAGATGCGTCTATAAATAACTATGGTAACAAAAGAGGGGTGCGTGATACAATACAATTTTCCGACTTAATCACCACCAAGCAAGGTTTTTATTTTGCAAATGCATCACTTCGATTCAAGAAAAAATGGTTTGTGGAACTTGGAATGAGTAATGCTTATATGGCTTATGATTATTACCGTAGTAATATTTTAACTGAAACTGCGCAATCAAAATCTAACCTTGGTTTATTGGCGCCACGAATGGGCGTCTCTTATGAAGCAGCAAAAAATGCAAGCCTTTATTTTCAAATATCAAAAGGGTTTTCGCCACCCACACTTGCAGAAATTAGACCTTCCGATGGACTGTTTTATAAAAACATTGTTCCGGAATATGGATGGAATTTTGAAATAGGCATCAAAGGATTGGTGTTACAAAATAAGTTGCGGTATACATTAGCCGCGTACCATTTTGGCATTCAAAATGCCATTGTCAGGCAAAATAATAATGCAGGTATAGAATATTTTGTAAATGCTGGATCTGCTAGGCAAGCAGGTGCGGAACTGCAACTTAATTATGTTACTAGGTTTAATATAGCGCATCAATTACAAATGGACTTTGGTTATGCGTTTCAGCCATATCGTTTTGTTCAATACAGTCAAGCTGGGGTTATATTTAATGGAAATGAGGTAACAGGGAATGCAAAGCATCAAGTAACAGCTGCAATTACGTATGACTATAAAAAAAGGTTATCTGTTTTTGTAAGGTTGCAATCGCTTTCTAAAATAGCGCTTACCGATGCCAATGATGTGTATGCCAGTCCATTTACGCTCATGCAGTCTGGTGTTTCTGTTAACCATAATCGTTTTCGTTACTTTTTTAGTGTCGATAATCTTTTAAATGTTTCTTATAGCCTAGGTAACGATATTAATGCCGCTGGAAGACGTTATTACAACCCTTCTTCGCCACGAAGCTATATGGCCGGAATAAGTATTCAAATGGCTAGATTGCGCCGTTAAACAGGCTATTATTGCCTTTTCTGGTCTATACCTGCCAAATATCACGATTTATATAAACTTTTAACACTAAAATGGCCAATGTGGGTGCTAAAAGGATATTTTTGTTGACGTAAAAAGCAAATAACTATGACTGGACTTTTACTATTTATTGTGGGTGTGCTGG
>CANHCY010000054.1 GCA_947459295.1 Chitinophagaceae bacterium | reverse complement strand
GTTCTATGAACATGTATCAAATAAATTTGTAGATTAGACGTTAAATAGGAGCGGATACCAGTCCCATTTAAGACCCCAAATGTATTACATAGAATGGAAAGAGTTGGTACGTTAATTCATAAACTAAAAGATCTTTTTGATCAAGGCGCCAGTAGTGAACAGCTAACGGCGGCGGCTCAAATGCTTTTATCCGAACTAGAAACGGCTAATCCTCCAATGCTACAACCTGAAAAGACCAGTAAAATGGGGGTTTCGGTGGTAATGCCCCGTGGTACAAGAATCCAAAAGCCAGAACAGCTCATTCAGGCTAAATTACCCCTCGATATCCCAGATGATACGCCCAAAGAAGTTCCAGTCGAAATTCCGACAGTGACAGCAATCCAGGACCCAATAGCGTTTGTTGCAACATCAAAAGGTCCAGCAATATCAGAAATGAATAGCGGCTGGTTGTTTGATACGGCCACAGAAATACCAACCCTTGCCCTGCAGCCAAAGAAAAATGAATTTGCAGAAATTAATCAGTTGATGGAGTCGATTCATTCAATGCCGGTGCTCAACGAAAAATTACGTGCCAATCAAATTGAAATTGGAACCTTACTAAATAATGAACCTATTAAAGAATTAAAAAAAGGCATTGGGATCAATGATCGTTTTTTGTTTGTACAAGAACTTTTTAGGGGGGATGAAAGTATGTACGAGCGAAGTATTAAAACCATTGATGGTTTTTCAATTTATCCAGAGGCTCAATTTTGGATACAGCGAGAACTAAAATTAAAAATAGGTTGGAATGAAGACAGTGTTACTGTTAAGCATTTCGATCAACTCGTTAAAAGACGCTTTTCCTGAATATAGTTTACGATTTTTGTGGTAGCGCCTTTGTGGGCATGCACAAAATCTCCAGCGTGTTGCCCCATTTTTATTCTATCCGCTTCGTTGCTAAATAAAGTATTGGCAACCCCTTCAAAGTCTAGTGCGTCTTCGATACTGATGGCACCACCTGCATCTACAAGTCCTGCCGCTTCTATATATTTATCAAATACAGGTCCAAACAAAACGGGCTTATAATGCACAGCTGCTTCCAAACAATTGTGTATGCCATCTGCGCCAAACCCGCCGCCAATAAAGGTTACAGTGGCATAGTGGTAAAGCTTACTTAGCATACCTACATTGTCGATAATGAGTGTATTAAGGTTTTGTGGTGCAGTATTAAAGCCTTTTACATAATCAGAAAAGAGTACTGCATTTTTATAAAGTCCCAAACAGTTTTGAAGCCTTTGATTTGTAATATCGTGCGGTGCAATGATGAATTTAATATTCGGATTTGTTTTTTCAAAATGTGCAATCGTTTCATCATCCTGAAACCAGGTACTTCCTGCTACCAATACCAAACTATTTTTACAGAAATGCGCAATAGGCTCAATGGGTATAAATGCTGCTGCAATCTCAATCACTCTATCAAATCTGGTATCGCCACCTATGTATACTTCATTATTGATTTCAATGGAATGCAGTAAGGATTGTGAACTTTTGTCCTGAACAAAAAAAGCGGTAAAACACGATAAGAGTTTTTTATAAAAGCTGCCATACCATTTAAAAAATAATTGATCTTTTCTAAAAATACCTGCAATTAATAAAGTAGGTATTTGGAGTTTTTTTAACTGCGTGAGGTAGTAATGCCAAAATTCATACTTTACAAAAATGGCAATCGACGGTTTTGTAATATTTAAAAATTCGCTCGCATTGCCTGCGCTGTCCATGGGTAAGTAAAAAACGTAATCGGCACCCGCATAATTTTTGTGTACCTCGTAGCCGGAAGGCGAAAAAAAGGTGAGTAGGATACTATAATTGGGGTACTGCTTTTGCAGACCTTCTAAAACCGGACGTCCTTGTTCGAATTCACCAAGGGAGGCGCAGTGCATCCAAATAATGGGTTTTGTATTAGACGCTAAAGCGGCTGCTATCTGTGTTAAAATTTGTTTTCGGCCGGTATGCCACTGTTTAGCTTTTGGATTGACAAATCCAAGTATCCATGCGGCAATTGGATATATTCCAATGAATATGCGGTACAGAAAAAGCAAATTGGGATGATTTATACTGCAAATAAACAAATTAAAGCCCATTTACCCATTTTATATACTAGAATAAGGTTCGCTACAAAGCATCAAACAAAGGCTTTTTTGCAGTAATTTTGGCCCTATAAATTCTGGCACATGAGACCCATTCAGATGGTGGATACCAAAACCCAATATCTTCAAATTAAAGACGAAGTAGATGCTGCCATTCATGCAGTGCTTGATAGTGCCGCCTATATCAATGGTAAGGCAGTACAAGACTTTGCAGCGTCTCTTTCAAGTTATTTGGGCGTAAAGCACGTGATTCCATGTGCAAATGGTACTGATGCCTTGCAAATTGCCATGATGGCCATTGGACTAGAACCTGGTGATGAAGTGATAACGCCTTCTTTTACTTATATCGCTACCACCGAAGTAGTTGCTTTACTCAGGTTAAAGCCTGTTTTTGTAGAAGTAGATCCTATTACTTTTTGTATGGACCCTGCTTCTTTAGAAAAAGCCATTACGCCCAAAACAAAAGCCATTGTACCGGTGCATTTATACGGTCAGGCGGCTCCGATGGAAGAGATATTGAGTATTGCTAAAAAACACAATTTATATGTGATTGAAGACAATGCACAGGCCATTGGTTGCTCCTATACATTTTCAGATGGTACCGTTAAAAAAACCGGAACCATGGGACATATTGGCGCTACCTCTTTTTATCCGAGTAAAAACCTGGGTGCATTTGGCGACGGCGGTGCATTATTTACAAACGATGATACACTGGCACATACCTTAAAAACAATTGCCAATCATGGTCAAGAAAAAAGATACTACCACGATATTGTTGGTTGTAATTCTAGACTTGATAGTATGCAAGCGGCCATTTTAAATATTAAGTTAAAACATTTAGACCGCTATAACCAAGCAAGGGCAAACGTTGCATTATTTTATAATCAAGCGTTTGAAAATTGTTCGGCTATCACAACGCCTAAAACGGCGGCTTATAGTACGCATGTTTTTCATCAGTATACTATTTTATTGGATGGAGATAGAGATGGCCTTATTGCGCATTTAGCAGAAAAGGGTATTCCTTCTATGATTTATTATCCAGTACCAGGACACAAACAAAAAATGTTTGCATCCTTTAATTTACCTGAATCAGATTTGACAACTACCGATCATTTAACAACGCGTGTGCTATCATTACCCGTTCATACCGAAATGGATCTGGAGCAGTTGACGTATATCACGGATGCCGTTTTAAATTTTATAAACAAGTAATTTATTTATGAAAATAGCAGTAGTTGGAACTGGATATGTTGGACTTGTAACAGGTACTTGTTTTGCTGAAACAGGCAACAAAGTTACTTGTGTCGATATCGACGCTTCAAAAGTGGCAAGATTGGCTGGTGGTGAAATCACCATTTATGAGCCCGGACTAGAAAAGCTTTTTTTACGCAACCTTCAGGAAGGACGCTTACAATTTACCACCAATTTAAAGGAAGGGATTGAAGGAGCGAGTATCATTTTTCTTGCGCTTCCTACGCCACCTGGTGCCGATGGGCATGCCGATTTACAGTACATTTTAAAAGTAGCCGACGATTTAGGTTTTCTGCTTAATGGCTATGCCGTTATTGTAGATAAGAGTACTGTACCTGTTGGCACGGCAGCTAAAGTACGCGCAGCTATTGCAAAAAATTATGCTGGCGAATTTGACGTAGTAAGCAATCCGGAGTTTTTGCGTGAAGGGGTTGCTGTAGATGATTTTATGAAACCAGACCGCGTTGTAATTGGCAGCAGTTCTGATCGCGCTAAAAAATTGATGGGTGATTTGTTTGCGCCATTTGTACGCCAGGGCAATCCAGTTATTTATATGGATGAAGCAAGTGCCGAACTTACTAAATATGCAGCCAATTCTTTTTTAGCAACTAAAATTTCATTCATGAATGAGATTGCACAACTATGTGAAAGAATGGGTGCCGATGTTGATATGGTAAGAAGGGGAATAGGTTCAGATGATAGGATAGGTAAACGTTTTTTATTTTCTGGGATTGGATATGGAGGCAGTTGTTTTCCAAAAGATGTGCAAGCATTGATTAAGTCCGCGGCTTCTCATGATTATGATTTTAAAATATTAAACGCGGTAGAGCGTGTCAACGAAAAGCAAAAAATGCACATCGTAAACGTGCTAAAAAATCATTTCAATGGTAGCCTTACTGGCAAACATTTTGCACTTTGGGGACTAGCATTTAAACCCAATACCGATGATATCAGAGAAGCGCCAGCGTTAACCATTATTCAAGCACTACTTGACAGTGGCGCTACTGTTACCGCTTTTGATCCGGAAGCTTCATCGCATGTGAAGGGCGTTATTGGTGATTCAATCAGTTATGCGCCTAACCAGTATGCGGCACTTGAAAATGCAGATGCGCTAATTATTGCAACAGAGTGGAGTGTGTTTAGAACCCCTGATTTTGAAGAAATTTCAAAAAAACTTCCTTCTAAATTAATTTTTGATGGACGAAATTTATTTGAATTGCAAGCGATGAAAGAGCTTGGGTTCACTTATTATAGTATTGGTAGAGCAAGTATTTAATGAGCATATAGTATGATGAAAAATAAAACGGTTTTAATTACAGGAGCAGCGGGTTTTTTGGGATCGCATTTGTGCGACCGATTTGTATCTGAAGGTGCTACTGTAATTGCCATGGATAATTTAATTACTGGCGACGAAAAAAATATTGAGCACTTAAAAGGCTTGCCTAATTTTTCATTTGTATTACATGATATTACAAAACACATCACCATTGATGGGCCGCTTGATTATATTTTACATTTTGCTTCGCCAGCAAGTCCTATTGACTATTTAAAAATTCCCATTCAAACTTTAAAAGTAGGTGCGCTTGGTACGCATAATTGTTTGGGTCTTGCAAAAGATAAAGGGGCAAGAATACTTGTAGCAAGTACTAGTGAAGTATATGGAGATCCACTTGTACATCCTCAACCAGAGTCCTATTGGGGTAATGTAAATCCTGTGGGCCCAAGAGGTGTGTATGATGAAGCCAAAAGGTTTATGGAATCTATCACAAGGGCTTACCATACTTTTCATGGTGTTGAAACTAGAATTGTACGCATTTTTAATACCTATGGTCCTCGCATGCGACTCAATGATGGCAGGGCTTTACCGGCTTTTATTGGTCAAGCACTTAGGGGAGAAGACCTTACTGTTTTTGGTGACGGTTCACAAACAAGAAGCTTTTGTTATGTAAGTGATTTAATTGAAGGCATTTATAGGCTCTTGTTAAGTGATTATTCGATGCCTGTCAATATTGGTAACCCGCACGAAATTTCATTAAAAGATTTTGCAGAAGAAGTATTGAAATTAACAGACGCTACAGTTAAAATAATTTACAAACCGCTTCCTATAGATGATCCCAAGCAGCGTCAGCCAGATATTACAAAAGCAGCCGAACTGTTAGGTTGGGCGCCAACCGTTTCTCGTGCCGAAGGTCTTCAAAAAACCTATGATTATTTTAAATCGTTGCCACCGAGTGAGTGGACTAAACTTCCTAAAGAATTTATTTCCAAATAATAGTCCAGTTTGCATTTTTAAAGCGTATTAAATGAGGGTAAAAAAAGTATTAGTTACAGGCGCCAATGGACAATTAGGTTGGGAGTTGCAGCAAGCTGCAAAAGCAAATCCTAATTTCGAGTTTATTTTTTTAGATCGGAATGTAATGGATTTGTCAATTCCTAGGGACTTACTTAAAATTATTGAATCCTTCGCGCCATCCGCTATAATCAATACAGCTGCGTATACGGCTGTTGATAAGGCTGAAACAGAAAAATCTCTTGCACATATTATCAATGCAGACGCCGTAGCGGAATTGGCAACAATTGCAAAAAATAAAAATATCCCATTTATCACCTATTCTACTGATTATGTATTTAGTGGCAATGCAGCCATTCCTTATGTAACCGATACGCAATTGGCACCAGTAAATTATTATGGGAAAACCAAAGCAGATGGAGAGCAAATGGCTTTGGCGGCAAATCCAGATTCCATTATCATAAGAACTTCATGGGTATTTAGTAGTCATGGTAATAATTTTGTAAAAACAATGATCCGCTTAATGAAAGAAAGGGATTCATTAAATATAGTTGGTGATCAACAGGGTAGGCCCACTTATGCCAAAGATTTGGCAACTGCAAGTATTCAAATTTTGAATGCATTAAATCAAGGTGTGCCTGTAAAGGGGGTCTATCATTATGCAAATACAGGAGAAACGACTTGGTTTGATTTTGCTCAAAAAATAAAAGAACTGGCTGGACTAGAATGTAACCTAACGCCCATCCATTCCGATCAGTTTCCAACTCCAGCAAAAAGGCCAAATTACTCGGTATTAGACACCCAAAAAATAGAAAAGGAATTAAATCTACACATCCCCCATTGGGAAACGGCACTCAAGGATTGCATTGAAAAATTGACAACTGCATAATTGTTGAAAATGAGTTTTTTATAATTGACCAACATCTTATTATATTTGTTAAAATCAATATATATGAAAAAGCTATTCTTATTTTTATTCATGCTAGTATGCATTAGCGGTATTCATGCTCAAACGATATGGACAAGTCAAACTACGTTTAGCGGGTTTGTTGGAAAATATGAAATACGCATGAAATTAGCCATTCCTTATGGTGGCGCAACAACCTGTTTTACAATAGGCGAATATTATTACACCAATAGTAAGGGTAAAATATTTTTATGTTCATCAGATGATGTGAAAATAGTAGAAAGTGTAAATGGCAAAGAAACCGGCTATTTTATTTTAGATTCAGATTGGAATAAAAAAGTGGGACAAACAATATCCGGAAAATGGTATTCTTTATTAAAAAGAGTGTCTTATCCTGTTGTATTAAAAGTAATAGCAAAAGCTAGAGAATAGTTTGGTGTAGTATAATTACAGATGTATGAAAAAGATGAACGTAACTTTTGTATTGATTTTCATGTTGTCGTTTTTCGGAAATAGTCAAACGGTAACCTTGGTTTTAAATGATCCCGATAAGCAATCACCTACAAATGTAAGAGTTAAGCCAGGCGGAGAAGTTATCACAACAATAGATTCAAGGCAAGAACTAGCTACTGTAATTGTGACTGCCAAAGAGGGTAGTTATTTTTTAGTAAAATCCTATTCTTATTGCGGAAGCGATGCTGTTAATTTAAAACGCCCTGGTTATATTCATTTTAGTGTGCTGGGTATTTTTATTGCCAATTATGCGAATGACGCTATTCCTGTTTATACTTCAGCTAATAAAACAGGTCCTGTAGAAAAACTTAAGATTTCAGATGTTTTTGTCAATGTTTTAGAATATAAAAATGATATGTTCTATGTTTTTTATAAGAAAATGAATAAAAAGTTTTGGGTAGAATCTAAGTATTTGTGCAATGCTACTTGTACAACTTGTAGTTGATATAATTATTTCATTTTTTTATTATTCTTCTTTTGGAATTATAATGCCGTATCTTATCAACAATCCATAAATTAGAAGTATCAGAAATACTACCAAAAGGAAAATTGAAATAATTGTCAAATTCGGGTAATCATTTGAGATATTATGAAATGTTTTTCTTTTTTCAACCTCTGTAATTTTAAATCCAATATTTTTCCCGTCTCCTAAATCTACAATTTTTCCATGTAGGGTTATGTCTCTATAACTGTACTTGTCAACAAATTCTCTTTCGTTTAATCCAATTATGTAACATCTTTTTAATTCATCGTATTCGTCAATGATAGTGATTGTTTCTTGTTTAATTATTTGTGGAGTACCCAAACTTACTCCTTTTAACATTTTTTCTTCTATATCCTTACTTAAAACTGGCTCTCCATCTAGATCAATATATGTATATCCTTCTGACTCAAATTTATTACAATTAACCGCCACATTTTTGTTTGCATATTTTATACCTGACTCACTTAATTCCTTTACACTCACTTTTTCATATTGACCATATGTTAATTGTGTGATCAATAAACTGATAATTAGGGTAAACTTTTTCATTTGTATAAATTTTAATTTAAATTAATCAATTATTTCAATCCACTTCTTTATTTATGGTGTTTAATTTATGAAGATTATAATGAGTATTTATAACAAATTAATTTGTTTCGTTATGTGATTAAAAGATTTTAATGCAAGATGCTCCAATAGGAAACTCCGAACGAACGAGTTTAAATTTGAATGGATATAGTGCTGTAATAGTTTACAATTTATATGTTAACATTAAACATATATAATGTCCTCTTTAATTAATAATTAAATAATAATAAGGATTTATATTTATGAAGTCCCGCTTATTTTTGATAAAACATTGTTCGATGATCTACATTTCTGTAGGCATAAAAAAAGCCGCAATAAAATTGCGGCTTTTTAATTTGGTTGCCCGACCTGGATTCGAACCAAGACAAACTGCACCAAAAACAGTCGTACTACCATTATACTATCAGGCAATCCGGTCATTCATTTCTGAATGGGCTGCAAAAATAGGGCGCAACTTAAAATTTTCCAAATAATTTAGAGTCGATTTTCACTAAAACCCTCAAAATCAGACCATATTTTAGCCCGAGGCTCCTAAATGGCACTCACTTTGTTCAAATGTTTTATATTTAAAGGACAAAATAGTAAACCCATGCAAAAATTACTCTTGTTATCCGTTTTTATTGGTTGTTTGTTTTTACTCTCATTTAGAGATGATAAAAAGAAAAAGATTGTTTTTTTTGGTGACTCTATCACCGAGGCAGGTGCCAAACCAGGTGGATATATTAAACTGATGGAGCAGATGCTTGCAAGTGCTGGAAAGGCTCAAAAATATGAACTAGTGGGTGCTGGGATAGGTGGCAATAAAGTGTATGATTTATACTTACGCATGGATAATGATGTACTTGCAAAAAATCCGGATATCGTTGTTATATATATTGGGGTAAATGATGTGTGGCATAAAGCGTCTTCTGGTACCGGTACCGATTACTGGAAGTTTGGTCCTTTTTATGAAGCGGTCGTTAAAAAAATTCAGGCAACAGGTGCGAAAGTGGTGGTATGTACACCAGGTGTTATTGGTGAGAGAACGGACAATAGCAATCAATTAGATGGGGATCTAAATTTATATAGTAAATGGATCCGTGATTTTAGTGCCAAAAACAATATACCACTCGTAGATGTGCGCAAAGTATTTATGGATTACAATGCGGCTAACAATCCTACTAACCAGGAGTCTAAAATTTTAACGACTGATCGTGTGCATTTAAACGAAAAAGGCAATGCAGTATTAGCGGAAGCGATGTGGAATGTATTAGCACCTATGTAGCAACTAGATTTATTCAGCAATCACCAAGTAGTAATTTTTCTTGCCTTTTTGAAGCAGTAAGTACTTGCTTTGTAAAAGGTCATGTGTGTCAATACTTGTTTTTTCGGGGGCTATTTTTGTTTTGTTTAGTCCAATACCGCCCGCTTGCCACATTTTTTTGGCTTCTCCTTTGCTAGGGAAAATATTGGTTTCAACAAGTAGGTCTATAAGATCGTAACCATTAGCTAGAGCATCTTTGCTAATTTTAGCAGTTGGCACACCTTCCATTACTTGTAAAAGTTCGTTTTCATTTAAAGATTGTAATACCTCTGTAGTGGCGTTACCAAATAAAATGTCAGAAGCTTTTACGGCAAATTCTAAATCTGCGGCGCTATGTACCCAAGTAGTTAAGCACTCTGCTAATTTTTTTTGAAGGATTCTTAAGTGAGGTGCAGCTTCATGTTCTGAAAGCAAAGCCTCAATTTCTGCAACCGGTAAAAGTGTAAATATTTTGATCCAGCCTTTGGCGTCGTCATCAGAAGCATTGAGCCAAAACTGATAGAACTGATATGGACTTGTTTTTTTAGGATCTAACCAAATGTTCCCTTTTTCAGTTTTGCCAAATTTGCCGCCGTCTGCTTTTTTGATAAGCGGGCAGGTAAATGCAAATGCTTCTCCTCCTGTTTTACGTCTGATAAGTTCAGTACCTGTAGTGATATTTCCCCACTGATCACTACCGCCCATTTGAAGCTTACAATTTTTGTTTTGGTACAACCAGTAAAAATCGTAACCCTGAATAAGTTGGTAGGTGAATTCTGTAAAGCTCATACCCGTATCACCTTCTAATCTCTTTTTCACACTGTCTTTAGCCATCATATAATTGACAGTGATATGTTTGCCGGCGTCTCTAATAAAGGAAAGAAAATTGATTTCTTTAAACCAATCGTAGTTATTCACCATAACTGCTGCATTTTTTTTAGCAGCATCAAAGTCTAAAAACTTTTCTAATTGTTTACGAACGCCTTCTTGGTTATGAAGTAAAATATCTTCTGATAACAAATTACGCTCTTCACTTTTACCCGAAGGATCACCCACCATTCCGGTAGCGCCACCCACAAGTGCGTAGGGCTTATGTCCTGCATTTTGTAAATGAACGAGTAATAAAATAGGCACGAGGCTCCCAATATGTAAACTATCTGAAGTAGGGTCAAATCCAATATAGCCAGACACCATTTCTTTGGCCAGTAATTCTTCTGTTCCTGGCATCATGTCCTGAATCATGCCTCTCCAACGTAGTTCTTCTATCAAAGTCATAGGGGTGTGCTTATTTATTGCAAAAGTAAGGAATAGTTAGTAGGCGTATTACGGCGTTAAGCCGTTATTTTTGCAGTATGAAAAAAGTAGGAGATGGCACACGCGTATTAAACTTTTTGGTGGATACGCTTCTCTATTGGATACTAGCAGTACTGCTGTACAAATGGTGGAACTTTCACGTTTTGTACTGGGGCTATATGCATTTAAATTTTGGTTGGTTCTTTTTTGGATCCCTTTTCATCTACTATTTTCTTTTCGAATTACTATTTGCCAAAACGCCTGCCAAATGGCTTACGGGTTGTAAGGTAGTTTCGGGCAAAAGCACCCTAGATAGCACGCAAAAAGCGAGTATAGGTCAAATATTGATAAGATCACTAGCGAGGCTCATACTTATTGATCCATTTTTTATTCCGTTTTTAGGAAGCACTTTGCATGACCATTTGAGTGGAACTATGGTGGTAGAGTCGTAATTTCGCAGCCTACTTATGGCAAAGATTGGCATTAATATCGCAACAGGTAGCCTTCAAAAGGCTGAAATGATTGTAGGAATCGATTTAGGTACCACCAACAGTTTGGTGGCCATTATCCATCCTGAAACAAAGCAACCCGTTGCTTTAAAAGAGCATGATAGTTCTAGTTTAGTACCTAGCGTGGTACACTTTGACGTTTTTGGCAACCCAGAAGTAGGACAGGGAGCTAAACGGTTTTTAGAATCAGACCCTGCTAATACCATTTTTAGCGCTAAGCGCCTCATGGGCAAAAGCTACAAAGACGTAAGCCAAAGTGCTGGGTATTTTACCTACAAAGTAATAGATGACAATACCGATGCGCTTGTAAAAGTGCAGGTAGGTTCCAGCTTTTATTCTCCCACCGATTTATCTTCATTTATACTGGCAGAGCTTAAAAAGCGTGCCGAACATATTTTAAAAACACCCGTAACCAAGGCCGTTATTACGGTTCCGGCTTATTTTAATGATGCGCAGCGTCAGGCAACCCGCGATGCTGGTAAATTGGCCGGACTAGATGTGCTCCGCATTGTAAATGAACCTACGGCTGCAAGTTTAGCCTATGGCCTGGGCCTTCAAAAAGATGTTGAAACAACTATTGCTGTATACGATTTTGGGGGTGGTACTTTTGATATTTCAATCCTTAAAATAACAGATGGGGTATTTGATGTGCTCTCTACCAATGGAGATACTTATTTGGGTGGAGATGATATTGACCGTGCCATTATTGATTACTGGTTGGGTCAAAAATCAATTGATATTAAAGTTTTACAAACCAATCCTAACTTATTACAAACCATACGTTTAAGTGCAGAAGAAGCTAAAAAAGCTTTAAGTGGTTCAGGTCAATTTGAAACAACCATTGATGGTCAAGTATACCAAATTACAAAGCCTGTTTTTGAATCTTTAATAGAGTCAATTATCAGCAAAACCATTGCTTGTTGTCAAAGTGCCCTAAGCGATGCTAAGCTAAATCCTGGTCAAATTGACTCCATTGTTATGGTTGGGGGTAGTACGCGTATACCCGCTGTTAAGGCGGCGGTTGCATCATTTTTTGGGAAGCCTGTTAATGATAGTATTAATCCGGACGAGGTGGTTGCCCTAGGTGCAGCGGTTCAGGCAGATATTTTAGCTGGCAATAATAAAGACTTTTTACTCCTCGATATCACACCCTTAAGCCTGGGTATTGAAACCATGGGCGGCCTCATGGAAGTGTTGGTGCCCCGCAATTCTAAAGTGCCAACGCAGGTAGGAAGGCAATATACCACGCATGTAGATGGTCAGTCCAGTATGCGTATTTCTGTGTATCAGGGAGAGCGTGATTTGGTTAAAGACAACCGCAAACTCGCCGAGTTTAACTTGACGGGAATACCTGGTATGCCAGCTGGATTACCTAAAGTAGAGATTCAATTTTTATTGAATGCAGATGGTATATTAGTAGTGAAAGCCAAAGAGTTACGAAGTGGTGTTGAACAAATTATTGAAGTAAAACCAGCCCTAGAT
>CANHCY010000053.1 GCA_947459295.1 Chitinophagaceae bacterium | reverse complement strand
CAATCTCTTTTTACAGGACACACCATGATAGAAGGTGGCAACACGGTTGTTGTTACTAAAGAGGATGGGACCATTGTAGATCTTATAAACGCAAAAGAAGCGGGAGAAGACTGCAAAGTTTTGGAGGGTATATTATCACCTGGTTTTATCAACGCACATTGCCACCTAGAATTATCGCATTTAAAAGGCGCTATTCCAACACAAACGGGTCTTTCAGAATTTGTCAAACAAATTGTACCCAAACGTACTGCCGCTCAAGAAATTATTGATGCTGCCATAGAAGCCGCAGAAACTGAAATGTTTGAAAACGGCATTGTTGCAGTGGGTGACATTTGTAATACAGCAGATACCATTGCTACAAAAACCAAAGGTAAATTAGCATACTACAATTTTATTGAAATTTATGGATTAGATCCTTTGCTAGCTGCTCAAAAAATGGAAGCTGGTATATCTTTGCAAAATGAATATACTAATCATGGATTAAAAGCTGTGGTTGTACCGCATGCGTCTTACTCGGTACCAGCAGCGTTACTAAAATTACTAGCGGCAGCATACGGTTCACATACTGTTAGTATACACAACCAAGAAACAAAAGCAGAGAATGATTTTTTTGAAAATAAAATAGGTGCTTTTGTAGATATGTATGCAAGAGTGGGTGTTGATTTAGATTTTTTTAAACCTACAAAAACCACCAGTTTACAATCGGTGCTTCCTTATTTAGAGGCTACTGCTAAAACAATTTGGGTGCACAATAGTTTTACATCGGTATCAGATATTAGTGCCGTGCAAGCAACTAACACAGATGCCTATTGGTGCTTATGCCCTAGTGCAAACGAGTATATCGAAAACACTATGCCACCCGTTCAACTACTTCGTGAGCAACATGCTAATATCATAGTAGGAACAGATAGTTACGCAAGTAACTGGTCATTAAATATGCTCGACGAATTAAAAAAGATTCAAGCGCATAATCCTCAAATACCTTTATCGGAAATGCTCACCTGGATTACCAGTAATGGTGCCCGTGCCCTTCAAATGGAAGATCAACTTGGAAGTATTGAAAAAGGAAAGAAGCCGGGGCTAGTATTAATTGAAAATGTTTCTACCCAAACGGAATTATCTAGTAACAGCATTTCGAAGCGACTGCTCTAATTTAGAACGTATGTCTATTAAAAAGGTTTGTTTATTCTTCATTATGCTTTGTATGGTTTTTATAGGCACTGCTGTAGGACAAACGTTTATCATAAATGGAAAAGTACAGGATAGTAGAGGTTCTTTCATGACAGGCGCCACCATTCAACTCTATGATAGTAGTGGTATAAAAATAACTTCAGCAATATCAGATACAATTGGCCGTTTTACGATTCAAGATAAACGGGGGTATGGCGCATACATTGTGGTTTCTTTTTTACAACTAGGTTCGAAAACTATATTTATTCCAAAAAATCAATCAATCATTGAATTGGGGCAAATTATTTTAGAAGCCAATCAATACTCTTTAACCGAAGTAGTGGTGGAAGGAAAAAAACCGCCTATTGGGTTTAAAGTAGACAAACAAGTGTATAGTGCTGGGCAATTTGCAAATGCAAATAATGGTAATGGTATTGACATTATTAAAAACCTCCCTGCAGTATCGGTGAATGGTTTAGGTGAAATTAGTTTGCGCGGTTCAAATAGTTTTCAAATCATGATTAATGGAAAGCCAACCGTTGGCGACCCTAGTTTTATATTATCACAATTATCAGCAGCCTCCATTCAAAATATTGAAATCATAACAAGCCCGGGTGCCAACTATGACGCAGATGGTAAAAGTGGTATCATTAATGTAGTAACTAAAAGCATTATTGAAAAAGGATGGATGATGCAATCTAGTGTCATGTATGGCGCTGGCCCTTTTAACAATTATGGCAATACCAGATATGTGCATCCAAGCAGAGGCTCCATAGATGTTACCGCAAGTTACCGGAACAAAAGTTGGGATGTAAATATTGGTGTAAACTACTTAAGAAATGATATTGCAGGCTACCGCGAAGGTGATGTAAACACAACCCTTAATGGGGTATACACCAGTTTTCCATCAAATGGAGAACGAAGCTTTAAAAGGTACAATGGTGGCGGTCGCATTGCTGTTGGATACGATACAAAAAAAGAAAACAGATGGGAGGCCGGTGTGTATATTGGCAAAAGGTTTCAAAGCAGAGTAGCAGATTTAATATACAATATTAAGCACCGCGTTATTGCTACCGGGGTAACAAATAGTTTTGATTATTTTAATGAAAATACACAGGATAAAGAAGGGGTATTTTCATTAGCGAACCTCAACTATGACCATACAATTTCTAAAAAATCTAAAATCACTTTTTCTATCCAGTATGAAGGTGCTAATTTGTCCGGACTCACTACAAATAAAAATTTTACAAATAATAACAGATCGCTGTTGTTGCAACAAACCAACAATCCTAGCGCTAATCCGCTAGATGCCTTCAGGTTTAAAACCGACTATACGTATAAAATAAATAATGGAAGCATTGCTACTGGCTATCAATTTAGAAATGATCAGCAAGATGGTTCATTTGAGTATGTCTATAAAAATATGGGGATGCAACAATTTGTTATTGATCCATTATTTACTAGTCGCTTAAAAGTGAACAATAGCATTCATGCAGGCTATATTCAATACACACAAAAGGATAATAAATTATTCAAGCAAATAGGTTTGAGGGGAGAGCATCTGGTAAGAACCTTATCATTTTCCAATAGTAACCAACAGAATAAATTAAGCCTTCCAAGTTTATTTCCAAGTTTTACATTTCGTTACGACGCTGAAAAAAAATGGGTGGTTAAATCTAGTTTTACAAGAAGGGTGAAACGTACCAATAATTTTGAATTAAATCCCTTACCTGAAAGAGAGCACGCCGAAACATTAGAGCAAGGCGACCCTAATTTGCTTCCAGAACTTACCGGCGCATTAGAATTAGGGGCAGAAAAAACATTAGAAAAAGGCAGCTTTTTTGTGACCCTATACCGCCAGGATATTAAAAATCCAATTCAGCGTGTAAACAAAGTTTTTAATGATACCATTTTAAATAGGGTATTTACCAATGCAACAAAGGCTGTTCAATTAGGTTTAGAAATGAATTTGACAAATACCATTACACCATTCTGGCAATTTGTATTTGGAGGCAATATCTATCATTATAAGATATCCGGACGCATTTTTGACGGAACGGTAAAAGTGAACAATGCTAGTTGGATCTATAGCATTAATAGCGCACAAACCTTTACATTACAAAAAGGGTTGGCACTACAATTATCCATTAATTATATATCCAATAGAGTTACCGCACAAGGTGAAGATGGGGCTTTTTTAACGCCGCACTTATCACTTAAAAAAACAACGCAAGACCAACGCTTTTCGTTTCAAATCCAATGGCTTAATATCGATATGGGCAGTGAAATTTCGAATAGACAACGAATTACTACCCGTGGAAGCAACTTTTATACAACCACCAATTATATTTACGAGACCGATCAACTGCAATTTTCGTTACAATATAATATTCGCAAGAAAAACAGAAAAGTCACTTTGCCAATTAGTGAGATGGCAGAAAAAGAATTTTAGTGAGCTTCATTGATATGCGGATATACCCGCTCAATATTTTGTAATAATTCTGTGCCTGCTTTTAATAATATAACAGATTGGTTCGCGTTGGTTGACATGCGAATTCCATTGAGCTGTAACATCCTGTTTAAATAGATAGATCTATCAAAAACTTTTAACGCAAGGTTATCGGGTATAAAAGCCTTGTTCAATTTAAAATCCCATGTTTTATTACGGTACTGTATGAATGCGGAAGTCATCATGCTGCCTTTAACGTTAACAAAGGAATCTAAACTATCCCTAGTTGTACGGTAGTGATAATCGAAAGGGGCAATTCGAATGTCATCCATATAACGGTTCATGAAATCTTCTTCTCTTTCTGTGCGGCCCTTAATTTGTAAAAGCATCAAATCATATTTTTCAATACAATCGCGCAACTTACTGTCTTTTACATTTTTTAAGATGCCGGCAAACTTTAATTGATCAAGTGCAATACAACTTGTTTCAAATACGCCTTCCCTAGTAGATAAAAAGTTATGTAAATAAAAAAAGTTGACTTTGTTGTCTTCTAAATTTGTATTTAAAATATAGTTCTCTAATACAATCGTAGCTGTATCTTGTTTGTTGTGCATCACATCAATTCTATGCAAACTAGCCGTATCTTTTTGCAACTCGTGGTATAACTGAGCCATCACACTTTCTGTTTGATGCGCAATAATTTGCTCTTCTCTTAAATTTTCGGCTAAAAAGCCTAGCGTAACAGCTGTAAATAACATTAAAAACTCGGTAATATATTCCTTCCACTTTTTTGGGCCGTGGTGTGACGCGTGGTGATGTACTTCCATATTAATGCTTTTCTTCTTTTTGTTCTATATATTCAAGTAGAGCTAACCCACTCTGTTTAGCAACCCCCATAAACCTTACAGTATTTATCAGGAGGCCTATTCTCCTATTAATTTTGGGTAATACTTCAGATTTGATGTCATCTGATTTTGCGGCACTGCAATAAATAATTTGCTTAGGTTTTTGTGCACTTTTCAAAAAAACAACCTGGGCTGAATCAACTAACAGTTGAGATGTATTTTCTCTATTAACAACCGTATTGATTCCAGACCTTTCGATAATTATTTTCTCCATTGCTACAGACTGCGGCATCCATTTATACAGTTCTTTTGAATATTCTCCTAAAACAAATTCGGTTTCCATAGAACTACTCCTTGCTTCTGCAGCTTCACAATCACTTGCGTACTGTAAAATCTTATCCAATAAAACAGAATCTTTAATATAACGTAATGATGCAGAGCTTTTCATTTGATCATAGGTGTCGTTTTTACTTAAAAAACGAAACACGCTTGGCGGCAAATTTTGATATAAGCTATCTAGAGAAATTTGCTTGTTTGCCATTAAATAAACGACAGCAGTATCAAATTCTTTTAGCATTGCTTTATCACGCAAAACAACAGAATCAATAAGTTTGATGTTGTTTTTTATATCCGATTGCAATTGAAGAATAAGTTCATGCGACCTTTCTTTTTCTACATAAACTTCTCTTAAATTTTCTGCTAAAAACCCTAGCGTAACCGCTAAAAACAACATTAAAAACTCGGTAATATATTCCTTCCACTTTTTAGGGTGGTGCGAGTGGTGATGTACTTCCATAGATGTATTAGTGTAAGACGGCTTGTAAGATAGGTAAAGATTTTATTTCATTAAACTTTTTGTAGTGCCAACTTAAAGAGAGCTGAAACAGTTCAAGTATCTTTTTTCGGTGGGCACCGTTTAACTCAATCGTTTCTAAATTATTATAAAACTGAAGGGTCATAAAATTAGACGCCGTTTGCGCTTCTACCCCTTCCAAGAAATAAGGGTGTGCCGGTTTTTCGCTCACAAATTGACCTTCTTTAACGTCTAAAAAGGGCGTCTCCAAACTGTAATTTCCTTGCAGCCCAAAGCCAAGGGTTTCACTTAAATGAATTAAAAAATAAATAGGCAAATTACTTACCAGTACGGGCCCTCCTTTGTCTAATTGCTTAAGGGTGTCTTCAATTAAATAAAATAATTCGGGGTGGGGTTCGGGCTGTAAAATTTGTTGCAAAATTTCTACAATGTAGGTAGCCACTGCGTTTCGAACCACATTCGCATATACCTCCTGATATACATAACTCCAATTCGCATCCTTTAAAATTTGCATCGCTTTTAAAGGACTATGATACGCTTCTAATTCTAGTATGGCACCGGCCTGATAAAAAACACTTTTGGTAGCGCCCTTTTTACTTGACGTTCTTACCCCTTTAACAATATATTGTTGCAAACCAAAAAGCTCGGTATAAACAGATGTGATAATACTTGTGTCTCCGTATTTAGTAACACGTAACACAATACCCTTGGTGTTATGCAGCATATTTTTTTATAAGGCGCCAGTAAATTGTTTCAGAAAACGCATATCGTTTTGAGAATACAATCTTAAATCGTTGACCTGGTATTTTAACTGCGTGATTCTTTCTACACCCATGCCAAACGCAAAGCCAGTATACTTTGTAGAATCGATACCAAAATTTTCTAGCACTTTTGGATGCACCATACCACTACCTAATATTTCTACCCAACCTGTGTGCTTACAAATATTACATCCTTTGCCACTACAAATTTGACAACTGATATCCATCTCCGCACTAGGCTCAGTGAAAGGAAAATAACTAGGTCTAAAACGCACTTTCACATCTTTGCCAAACATTTCTTGCACGAAAAAATAAAGTGTTTGCTTAAGGTCTGCAAAGCTTACATTTTCATCGATGTATAAACCTTCTACCTGATGAAAAAAACAATGCGCACGTGCACTAATGGTTTCGTTACGGTACACACGGCCCGGACAAATAACCCTAATAGGCGGCTTTTGCGTTTCCATCACCCTAGCCTGAACGCTACTCGTATGTGTGCGTAGTAACCAGTCTGGATTTTGTTGAATATAAAACGTGTCCTGCATGTCTCTAGCAGGATGATCTTCTGGTAAATTCATGGCGCCAAAATTGTGCCAATCGTCTTCTATTTCTGGACCTTCTGCAACCGCAAAACCTAGTCTTCTAAAAATAGAAACCATTTGTCCGCGCACTATACTTAATGGATGACGGGTACCTACTTCGGTAGGATCTGCAGGTAATGACCAATCAATACCTGCATTTGCCGCAGCGCTTATTGGTGCCGCAGCGCCCTGTAAAGCCTCATAACGAGCTTCTGCGAAAGCTTTAAATTCATTTAAAACCTGGCCAAATTCTTTGCGCTGATCGGGGGGTACATTTTTCATTTCACCCAGCACCGACTTCACTAAACCCTTGGTTCCCAGGTACTTAATACGAAAAGCCTCAACCGCATCGGGGGTTGTAGCTTCAAAAGCAGCCATTTCAGACTTGTAGGCCTCAATTTGTTGCAGAATCTGTTCCATTTCCCAAAGATAAACAGCCTTCGCCACTGATTAAAAAATGATTTAAAGCCACTATTTCATACATTTGCCCTACCCTACGAAATAATTACACAACCATTACAGGTTTAGTAGGGACTACAATTTTTTACTTTACACCAAGATTTACATGGACTACAATACTGGAAGAAACTATTTAGGAATGAAAGAATATGGCCGTCACGTACAAAGGATGGTTGAATATTTACTTACGATTGAAGACAGAGCAAAACGTCAGCAACAAGCACAAGGCGTCATTGAACTGATGGGATTTTTAAATCCGCATTTAAAAAATGTAGAAGATTTCAAACATAAATTATGGGATCACTTATTTTTTATCAGTGATTTTAAATTAGACGTTGATAGCCCGTATCCGATTCCACAAAAAGAAACATACAAATTAAAACCAGATCCACTTCCTTATCCAAAGCGTCATCCAAAATATGCGCACTTAGGAAAAAATTTAGAAGTGGTGATTAACAAAGCACTAGCACAAGAAGACCCAGAAAAAAAGGCTGGCTTCGCACATCATATTGCTTATTACATGAAGCTTGCTTATAGCAACTGGCACAAAGAACTTGTGCATGATGATGCGATTAGAAGTGAACTCGATACCATTACTGGTGGTCAATTAGAATTTAGCAACACGCCTTATATTAAGCACCGCAATCAAAATTTTGAAAGAGATGATTATGGAAGTGGCGGCCGCAACAATGGTGGTCGTTGGCAGCAAAATTTTGGTGGTAGAAATAACCGCAACAATAATAATAACAGGGGTCGCAGCGGCGGCGGCGGCGGCAATAGACCTGGCGGTGGCGGACAAGGTAATGGCCAAGGTGGTCGCGACAACCGCAGTGGTGGTGGCTTTAAAAAACGCTACTAGTTTTATTTCCAATTACATACTGTAAAAACAATTTTACTGTAGTTTTCTTTTTCATAAAGAACGCCTATTCGTTTTGCATCTAATGCAACAAGGTCTGAATAAGCAGCGTAATCTCCTTTGTAATTTTCTGGCGCTTTTGCAATTACAATGGCTTTATTTTTTGTGGAATTATTTGTCCAAGTTTTTCCTTCGTCATAACTAATACGAAGCGTTAGGTTGTCTCTTTTTTTTGCATCAGCAGCATTAGAAAATGCCAGTATTGTTTTTCCTTTTTTATGTCCTGCTTCAAGAATGGATCCTTCGTTTACTGGATCTACTAAACTAGAATCAAAATAATTTTCTTGCCAACTTACCCCACCATCGTTACTATAAGAAATATGTCTGAGCTTAATATTGCCCGCTTGATTGCGTGCATTTAAAATGAGTCTTCCATTACTTAAAGTAGCAGCAGTTGCTTCGTTACTTCCGGGTAATGAAACTGAGTTCGCAAGCGAAAAACTTTGGCCATGGTTATCGGTATAAAAACCATGCGCATTGTAATCTTCAAAGTTCTTTTGTGGAGGACCTGACGAGTGATTAGCCGCTACATAGATGCGCCCCTTATAAATCCCAGCAGTAAACTGTGTGGCGTGGCCCGGTGTATTGGCATAACTGCGCCAATCTTCGTTAAAACGGTAGGCCGCATTGATAGCGGGCTGATTGGGGCGGTGCACCTGCGCTGTAATATTAGTGGGGGTTGACCAAGTATCACCACCATCGTCTGATGTTACATACCAAACTTCACGAATACCCTTTCCCATCCGCATCGAATATTCATCATTATTGCCTGTATTATAAAATAAAAAAACACGCCCCTTAGGATAACGCGGATCTGTAAGGTCTACTACCGGCGCTGGATTACCCGCTTGTAATTTATCATAATCGATAACGGTTGAAAGCGCAGACCAGGTAACGCCTCCATCGGTACTTTTTTTAAGCACAATATTGATATCACCAAAATCGCCGCCGCCGTTAACACGTCCTTCGCAAAATGCCAACAAATTTTTATTTGGAAGCTTTACAATAGCTGGTATCCGGTAAATTTTATGCCCTTCGGTACCCGACTCAAACACAGTAGTACCAGTAGTTTGCGCCGTTGCAAACTGAACAGAAGCAAATAAAACAAAAAGAATAGAAGCGCGTTTACAAAACATAACTAAAATTTATTGTGTTATAAATATAAGATAACGCACTTACATTTACAGCATGGAAAAAATCAATACGCTTTCTGAAATTATTTTATCGAGAAGGTCAAGTAAGCCTGCTTCATTTAATGGCACAAAAATTGAAGACGAAATCATTACAAATTTATTAAACCTCGCACACTGGGCGCCAACACATGGCAGAACAGAACCATGGCGATTTAAAGTATATGCGGGTAGTGGCGTTGCAACATTTTGTGAAGCCCACGCGGCGCTCTACAAAACAAACACAGCTCCCGAAGTATTTACCACTACAAAATTCGAAAGCCTGCAACAATTGGGGAGCCAAACTTCCCATATTATTGGTGTGTATATGCAAAGGCAGGTCCCTGCAAAAATTGCTGTCGTAGAAGAAATCGCGGCTACCGCCGCGGCCATGCAAAACATACTACTAGGCGCCGAAGCCCTTGGTATCAGTGCACTTTGGAGCACGGGCGGCATGACGCATCATCCAGCACTCAAAAGTTTTTGGGGCCTTGCAGAAGATGATCTGGTGATGGGGCTATTATACCTTGGCTACTCGGATGCACCAAAAGCGGAAGGCAAAAGAAATGGGACCGCCGCAGAAAAAACAAGTTGGATCAGATAGAATGGATTAGATAGCCGGATAATTTAGGGGGTATCAGATAGCATTATTACTAAAAAGCGTTTCTTTGTATTCATGGAAAAAGGTTTGCAAAAATTAATTATCCTTACCGCGCCTTCCGGCGCGGGTAAGACATCCATTACAAGGTATTTACTAGATAAATATCCAGCACTTTCTTTTTCTATTTCGGCAGCTACAAGAGCGCCACGCGGACAGGAAGTAAATGGTGTCGATTATCATTTTATGAGTGTAGATGCATTCAAACAAAAAATTGATGAAGACGCATTTATAGAATGGGAAATGGTATATGAAGGAAGTTACTACGGCACTTTAAAATCAGAACTGGACCGCATTTGGAGCCTTGGAAAAATTCCGATGCTCGATATTGACGTACAGGGCGCCGTGCACGTGCAGCAAGAGTTTGCGCATAATAGTTTATCACTTTTTATTTTACCACCAAGCATCGAAGCCCTTCAAAAAAGATTATCTTTAAGAGGCACCGAAACGCCAGAAAGTTTAGCCACTAGACTTAACAAAGCGAGTTACGAAATTTCATTTAGCCATCAGTTTAACCACTGTGTTGTCAATGATGATTTAGCTACTGCCTGTACAGAAACCGAAAATTTAATTACCCAGTTTTTAGGCTGGAAATAAAATAGTAAACATGTCATTCAAAAATAGAACGGTACTCATTACTGGTGCCACCAGAGGTATTGGAAAAGCCATTGCACTTAAGCTTGCAAAAGAAGGCGCGAATATTATTATTGCTGCAAAAAGTGTGACCGAAGATCCTCGACTTGGAGGTACCATTTATACCGCTGCTGCCGAGGTAGAAGCTGCTGGTGGTAAGTGTTTGGCAGTACAAGTAGACATTAGATTTGAAGATCAAATAGAAGCAGCGATTGTAAAAGCAGCTGAAACATTTGGCGGCATCGATGTTGTGATTAACAACGCATCTGCTATTCAACTAACAGGAACCGAACAAACAGAAAGTAAAAAGTTTGACCTCATACATAGCATTAATGTACGCGGTACTTTTTTAGTAGTGAAACATGCTTTGCCGTATTTAAAAAAAGGAAACAATCCGCATATTCTTACCCTTTCTCCACCCATTAACATGAATCCAAAATGGTTGGGACCACACGTAGCATATACCATTAGCAAGTACAACATGAGTATGCTCGCGATAGGTTGGGCACAAGAATTTAAAGCTGATGGTATTGCATCCAATGCTATTTGGCCAAAAACAACCATTGATACCGCTGCCGTTCGAAATTTACTAGGCGGTCAGGCGCTTGCTAATATGAGCCGCACCACAGATATTATGGCCGATGCGGCGTATTATATTTTAAAGCAAAAAGCAAGCGAGTGCTCAGGCAATACCTTTACAGACGAAGAAGTGCTTGCCAAAGAAGGCATCACTAATTTAGACCACTACGCCGTAGTGCCTGGAGGCCAATTATTCAACGACCTGTTTGTATAAAGCTCTTTGTATAAATCTATGGAGCTGTTTTTAGTTGGCCGGATTTTCGGGGCGCATTTGAGGGAATAACAACACATCCTGAATAGAAGGCTGGTTGGTCATCATCATACACAAACGGTCTATACCAATACCAATACCTGCAGTAGGTGGCATACCATACTCTAATGCACGTAAAAAGTCGTGGTCAATAAACATCGCTTCATCATCACCACGCTCCATCAGTTTCATTTGCTCTTCAAAACGTTCTCGCTGATCGATAGGGTCGTTTAATTCAGAATATGCGTTGGCAATTTCCTTACCATTTACCATCAGCTCAAAACGCTCTACAAGTCCGGGTTTAGAACGGTGCTTCTTGGTTAAAGGACTCATTTCTACCGGATAGTCAATAATAAATGTTGGCTGAATAAATGTGTGCTCCGATGTAGCACCAAAAAGCTCATCAATGAGTTTACCCTTTCCAATATTTGTAGGCACATCAATATGTAATTGTTTGCACACGCCTCTTAATCCTTCTTCGTCTAGACCACTTACATCAATGCCTGTATTTTCTTTAATGGCATCATGTATACTAATGCGCTTAAATGGCGCTTTAAAGTCAATGGTTTTATCACCCACTGTAACAACAGTAGTACCGTGTAAAGCCAAGGCAATTTTTTCAAATAATTGCTCGGTGGTTTCCATCATCCAAAAATAATCTTTGTACGCGGTGTACCATTCTAGCACGGTAAATTCTGGATTGTGGGTTCTATCCATTCCCTCGTTTCTAAAATTTCTACTAAACTCATATACCCAATCAAATCCACCAACAATGAGTCTTTTTAAATACAGCTCATTGGCAATACGTAAATAAAATGGCGTGTCTAGTGCATTGTGATGCGTTGCAAACGGACGCGCTGCCGCACCACCCGGAATGGCCTGTAACACAGGCGTATCCACCTCTAACGCACCTTGTGTATTTAAAAATTCACGAATGGTATTAATCAGTTTTGTTCTTTTTACAAACGTATCTTTTACATCCGGATTGATAATTAAATCGGCGTAACGTTGACGGTATCTGAACTCTGGATCCGTTACTGCATCAAATACATTACCCTCATCATCACGTTTAACAACCGGTAATGGTTTTAAAGATTTTGTAAGAAGGGTTAAGCTATCAGCGTGAATAGATGTCTCTCCCGTTTTGGTAATAAAGGCATAGCCTGTTACACCAATAATATCACCTAAGTCTAAACCATGCTTTACAACATTGTCCCAAAAACTAAAGTCTTCGCCAGGGCAAATATTATCTCTTTTTACATAGAGTTGAATAATGCCTTTGGTGTCCTGAATTTTTATAAAAAACACTTTACCCTTATCGTTGATACTCATGATACGTCCAGCCACACAAACTGCTGCATAATTAGCCGCTGTTTCTTCAGTAAATCCTTCTTTAATATCTACAGAGTAATGCGTTACTGGGTAGAGCGCCGCAGGAAATGCATCCACGCCTGCGCTTTGCATCGCTTGCAATTTTTCTCTACGAATGATTTCTTGTTCACTTAAATGTGGCTGACTCATATTTTATAAGAATTTAATGGCGCAGTAGATTCTTTACTAGCAAATCTATTCATGCGCGCTGCGAAATTAAGACTTGCTGCTCGTTTCCCAAAAAGAACTAAAGTGCAGCTTTATTATAGTATCTGATACATCATTTCTTTCTGACCCATTTCAATGATATCGCCGGGCTGCATGCCCGAAATGGAAAGCTTTCCAATACTATAACGTATAAGCCTTAGGGTGGGAAAGCCAACGGCAGCAGTCATTTTACGTACTTGTCTATTTTTCCCTTCCGCTAAAGACAAATGAATCCATGGCGCTGGAATTTCTTTTCTAAATCTGATCGGTGGATTTCTAGGAGGGACCACCGGATCAATTTCAAAAATGGCTGCTCTTGCTGGTCTCGTGAGATACGGTTTTCCATCTACCTGAATGGTTACACCTGCCTCTAACTTTTGAACCGCCTCTTTGGTAATGGCACCATCCACTTGCGCATAATAGGTACGCTGATGTGCAAAACTGGGATGCAATAATTTATGGTTTAAAGAAGTATCGTTTGTTAAAATAAGTAGGCCTTCACTATCTGCATCAAGCCTACCAACAGGGTATACATCCTTTGGTACGTCAAAGTAACTCGCTAGCGTTTCCTTGTTTTCGATGGGCGAAAACTGAGAAGCAACTAAGTAGGGTTTGTAGATAATAAAGTACTGATTCATGTAGAAAACAAAAGTCTCGCAGAAGCGAGACTTTATATATGGATGGGTTAGTAAGTACAGGGAAATAAATTTCCCTACCACAATATTAAAAATACTTTTAGATGATTCAATATTATTTGTAAACAATTTT